>DUTZ01000335.1 GCA_012841845.1 Actinomycetales bacterium
ACGCGCCCGGGGTGGGGGCCTGCGACGCCGGCGTTTCCGACGCCCGGGTGTCCGCGGCGCGGGTGTCCGGCGAACTCGTGCCCGAGACCGGCGGCGGCGTGGACCCCTTGGGGGCCGGTCCGGTCCCCGCGGCGCCCGTGTCGGTCGGCTCGCTCATCGCGTGCTACTCCTTGCCGGACCGGGCCTCCGCTGCGGCCTGGTCCTCCTCGTCGGGCTCGTCGGCGTTGCGGGCGATCGCCAGCAGCGCGTCACCCTCGGCGAGGTTCATGAGCCGGACGCCCTTGGTCTGCCGGCCCGCCTTGCGGACCTGCTTGGCGAACGTCCGGATCACGCCGCCGCCGGAGGTGATGGCGTACAGCTCGTCCTGCAACTCCACGATGGTCGCACCGACGAGCTTGCCGCGCTTGGGATCGAACATCAGGGTGAGCACGCCCTTGCCGCCGCGGCCCTGCGCCGAGTACTCGCTCAGGGCGGTGCGCTTGGAGTAGCCGCGCTCGGTGGCGACCAGCAGGAAGAGCTGGTCCTCGTCCACCTCGGAACGGACCACGGACATGCTCAGGAGGGCGTCGCCGTCGTTGAACCGCATCCCCATGACGCCGGACGTCGCGCGGCCCATCGGGCGGAGCGTGTCGTCGTTGGCGTGGAACCGGATCGACTGGCCCTTCTCGGAGACGAGGAGCAGGTCGTCGTCGGGACCGGCCAGGGCCGCGCCGACGAGCTCGTCGCCATCACGCAGGTTGACGGCGATGAGGCCGCCCGAGCGCGGCGAGTCGTAGTCCTCGAGGCGCGACTTCTTGACCAGGCCGTTCTTGGTGGCCAGCACCAGGTACGGGGCGTCCTGGTAGCCCTTGATCCGGATGACGCCGGCGATGCGCTCCTCCGGCTGGAACGCCAGGAGGTTGGCCACGTGCTGGCCGCGCGCGGTGCGGTTGGCCTCGGGCAGCTCGTACGCCTTGATCCGGTACACGCGGCCCTTGGTGGTGAAGAACAGGAGCCAGTCGTGCGTGGAGGAGACGAAGAAGTGGCGGACGATGTCGTCCTGCTTGAGCTCGGCGCCGCGCACGCCCTTCCCGCCGCGCTTCTGGGCGCGGTAGAGGTCGGTGCGGGTGCGCTTGGCGTAGCCGGTCTCCGTGATGGTGACGACGACGTCCTCGCGCGCGATGAGGTCCTCGTCGCGCACGTCGCCGTCCGCCGGGATGATCACCGTGCGCCGGTCGTCGCCGTACTTCTCGACGATCTCGGCGAGCTCCTCGCCGACGATCGCCCGCTGCCGCTCGGGCTTGGCGAGGATGTCCTTGTAGTCGGCGATCTCCAGCTCGATCGCGGCGAGCTGGTCGATGATCTTCTGCCGCTCGAGCGCCGCGAGGCGGCGCAGCTGCATGTCGAGGATCGCCTGCGCCTGGTCGTCGTCGATGTCGAGCAGGTCCTTGAGGCCCTCGCGGGCGATGTCGACCGTCTCCGACCGACGGATGAGGGCGATCACCTCGTCGAGCGCGTCGAGCGCCTTGACCAGGCCGCGCAGGATGTGGGCGCGCTTCTCGGCCTCGTCGAGCAGGTACTGGGTGCGCCGGACGATGACCTCGATCTGGTGCTTGACGTACAGCCGCACCATCTGGTCGAGCCGCAGGGTGCGCGGCACGCCGTCCACGATCGAGAGCATGTTGCAGCCGAACGAGGACTGCAGCGCCGAGTGCTTGTAGAGGTTGTTGAGCACCACCTTGGCCACGGCGTCGCGCTTGAGCGTCACCACGATCCGCAGGCCCACGCGGTCCGAGGACTCGTCGTCGATCTTGGAGATGCCGGCGATCTTGCCGTCGCGCACCTGCTCGGCGATCGACAGGATCATGTTGTCCGGGTTGACCTCGTAGGGCAGCTCGGTGATCACGATGACCGTGCGATTGCCCTCCTCCTCGATGGAGGTCTTGCCCCGCATGCGGACCGAGCCGCGGCCGGTCGTGTAGGCGTCCTTGATCCCGGCGTCGCCCACGATGAAGCCGGCGGTCGGGAAGTCGGGGCCCTTGATGTGCTCCATGCAGGCCGCGAGGGTCGCCTCCTCGTCGGCCTCCGGGTTGGCCAGGCACCAGTCGACGGCCGCGGCCACCTCGCGCAGGTTGTGCGGCGGCATCTTGGTGGCCATGCCCACGGCGATGCCGGAGGAGCCGTTGATGAGCAGGTTGGGCACACGCGACGGCAGGACCACGGGCTCCTGCGTCTTGCCGTCGTAGTTCGGCTGGAAATCGACCGTGTTCTTCTCGATGTCCCGCACCATCTCCATGGCGAGCGGGGTCATCTTGCACTCGGTGTAGCGCATGGCGGCCGCGCCGTCGTTGCCGCGCGAGCCGAAGTTCCCCTGGCCGTCGACCATCGGGTAGCGCATTGCCCACGGCTGCGCCAGGCGCACCAGGGTGTCGTAGATCGCCGAGTCGCCGTGCGGGTGGTAGTTACCCATCGTGTCGGCGACCGGCTTGGCGGACTTGACGTAGCTGCGGTCCGGCCGGTAGCCGTTGTCCCACATCGCGTACAGGATGCGGCGGTGCACGGGCTTGAGCCCGTCGCGGACGTCGGGGAGCGCGCGGCCGACGATGACACTCATCGAGTAGTCGATGTAGCTCTTCTGCATCTCCGCCTGGATGTCGACCGGCTCGATGCGGTCGTTCCCTCCGGCTTCGGGCGGCAGCGTGGTGTCCGTCATGGGCTCCTCTTCTGTCGGCGCGGACCAGTGCGGCGCACGGATGCAGTGGGCAGCGGTCCGACCGGGACAGTCTATAGGTCCTGCGGAAACGGGACCGTCGGGCACGCGGCCCGGCCCCGATTACTCCGACCCGACACCGGGTGCGGGTACGAATGAGGGGTGACCGAATCCTCGCCGGGCGTCCGTGCCGACCTCGCCCCCCTCTTCGAGCCCCTGCGCATCCGCGGGATGGAGCTGGCCAACCGCGTGCTCATGTCGCCCATGACGCAGATGACCTCCCCCGGCGCCCGCCCCGGCGAGACGGTCCTCGAGCACTACCGCTCGCGCGCCGCCGGCGGGACCGGGCTCGTGGTCACCGAGGGCATCGGCATCGACCACCCGGCGTCCGTCGACCACAGCGCGATCCCCCGGCTCGACGGCCCCGGAGCCGTGGACGCCTGGCGGGTCGTCGTCGACGCCGTCCACGCCGCCGGCGCGCCGATCGTCTCCCAGCTCTGGCACGTCGGCCCGCTCTGGGGCGCCAACTCCATGTGGGACCCGGAGCACCGCGCCGCGCTCGACGCCGTCCGCCCCATGCGCCCCTCCGGCCTGTGGGGCCACAAGGGGGTCACCACCTATCCCGACGACGAGGTGTCCCGCTGGCTGGAGCCGATCGATCCCATGTCGGACCGGGAGATCTCCGACTGCCTGGACGCCTACGCCCGCTCGGCGGCGCTCGCGGTGGAGGCCGGGTTCGACGGCGTCGAGATCCACGGCGGCCACGGGTACCTGCCCGACGCCTTCGTCTGGTCCGAGACCAACCGGCGCACCGACCGCTGGGGTGGCGACCTGGCCGCGCGCGCGGGATTCGCCGCCGAGGTCGTGCGCCGGGTTCGCGCCACGATCGGCGGCGACCGGCCGCTGTTCTACCGCTTCTCCCAGCACACCCAGCAGGACTACAAGGCGCTCAAGGCGCGGACGCCCGACGAGCTCGGCGTGTACCTGGGTGCGCTCGTCGAGGCCGGCGCCGACGTGCTCGACGCCTCAGCCCGCCGCTTCGACGCCCCCGCCTTCCCCGATCTGCCCGGCGCCGACGGCGAGCTGAGCCTCGCCGGCTGGGCCAAGCGGCTCACCGGGGCGTTCGCGGTGGGCGTCGGCGGCGTGGGCGTGGCCACCACCCTGCGCGAGGCCCGCGAGGGACGCAGGGCCGCCGACGCCGGCTCGGGCGAGAACGTCCACCTGGCCGCCGCCGCGGTGGGCCGCGGCGAGTTCGACCTGCTCGCCGTGGGCCGGATGCACCTCAAGGACCCCGGGTACGTCTCGTCGCTGCGCAACCGACCCGGACGGTGATTCCCCGGTCGACGCATGTGCGACCTGGATAACATTCCGACATGGTGTCCACGCGAACCCCTCGTCGTCGTCCCCTCCTCGCCCTCGCCGCAGCCCTGGCCCTGGGGCTGGGCCTCCCGGCCCCCGCCGGCGCCCAGCCGGCCCCGCCCTCCGCGGCCGCGGCGGACACCGAGGTGTTCGACCTGCCCGGGAGCTTCTACGACACCCGCGACCTGCCCGTCGGGGCGCCCGGCGAGGTCCTGCGCGCGGAGCCGGCGGGGCTGCCCCTCGCCGTCACCGTGCCCGGGCTGCCCGAGGTGCCGTCACCGCTCCCCGCCCGCGCCCAGCGCGTCGTCTACCAGTCCGCCGACGTGCACGGCGCGCCCGTCGCCACCTCCGGTGCGCTGTACGACTCCACCGCCCCGTGGCACGGCCCCGGCCCGCGGCCGACGATCGTGCTCGGGCCCGGCACCCAGGGCCAGGGCGATCCGTGCGCCCCCTCGCGCAACCTCGAGTCCGGCGTGGGGATCAACCCGCA
The DNA here is from genome assembly GCA_012841845.1 of Actinomycetales bacterium. GTDB lineage: Bacteria > Actinomycetota > Actinomycetes > Mycobacteriales > Mycobacteriaceae > Dietzia. The sequence continues at coordinate 4,539 of DUTZ01000335.1, forward strand.
CACCGGCGGGCCCGCGCCCTCGTACGAGCAGGCTTTCGCGCTGGCGCTCGCCGGCCAGGGGCACCGCGTCATGGTGGTGGACTACATCGGCCTCGGCACCCCGGGTACGCACACCTACGCGGACCGCGTCGAGCAGGCCCACGCCATGCTCGACGGTGCCCGCGCCGCCAACGCGCTCACCGGCGGCGTCGCCCCCATGGTCTTCTGGGGCCACTCGCAGGGCGGCGGCGCCTCCGCGGCCGCGGCCGAGCTCGCCCCGGAGTACGCGCCCGAGCTGGACCTGCGCGGCGCCTACGCCTCCGCCCCGCCGGCCGACCTGCTCGCCGTGCTCCGCCACATCGACGGCAGCACCCTCACCGGCGCCATCGGCTACTCCATCAACGGCATGCTCCTGCGCTACCCCTCGCTGGCCGGGGTGATCGAGCGCAACATCAACGACGCCGGGCGGGCGGCCCTGGCCGACACCGCGAAGCTGTGCACCCTCGACCTGCGCAGCCGCTACGGCGGCCACACCACCGCCGAGTGGACCCGCAGCGGCGAGCGTCTGGGGGACGTCATCGTCTCCGAGCCGGACGCCCTCGCGGTCCTCGACCACCAGCGCATCGGTGCCCGACCGCCCCACGTCCCCGTGCTGCTCGCGGGCGGGATCCACGACGACATCATCCCGCTCGGCCAGGTCGAGCAGCTCGGCCGCGACTGGTGCGGCCAGGGCGTCGACGTGCAGTTCCACTACGAGACCACCCCGCCGGTGCGCGGCGTCACCCACGCCGCGGCCGCCGTGACCAACTTCCCGCTGGCCGTGCAGTTCGTCCACGACCGCCTGGCCGGCGTGCCCCCGCGCAACGACTGCGGGCGCTTCTAGCCCTGCCCCGAAATCGGCGACTCCGCCGCCGGATCGGCGGC
>DUTZ01000336.1 GCA_012841845.1 Actinomycetales bacterium
CCGGAGCTTTTCGACGCCCTCTCGATCCCCGAGGGTGCCCAGGAGTCGGTGGGTAAGCCGCGTCGCGTCTTCGGTGGGGCGGCCGCCGCGGTGCGCGGCCGCACGCCGCGTACCGGCCGGTCCCAGGGTTCCCGCGCACCCCGCGGTGACCGGCGTGGTGACCGGCGGGACCGGGGAGACCGGGGTGACCGGGGCCGCCGCCGATGAGCCGTCCCCTCCGCCGCACCCGTGGTGACCTCATCGCCACCGGTGCGATCGCCGCCGTGTCCGCCCTCGCCGTCGCCGGGGTGTGGTTGACCGCCCCGATCCGCTCCTCCGAGCTGACCCCCGCGGCCACCGAGCACGTCGCGGCGGAGCCGCTGGACACGGTCCCGGACTCCCTGGACGAGTCCTGGTCCCTGCCGAACGTCCCCCAGCCGGGCGTGCACACCCCGGTCATCGTCGACGGCCTGGTCATCACCACCAACGGGCACCAGGTCTTCGCGGTGGACCCCTCCCCCACCGGCGGCGTCGTGTGGACCTACCAGCGCGACCTGGAGCTGTGCTCCCTGGGCGCGGCGTGGGGCCGGGTGGTCACCACGTGGCGGGCCAACCACGGCTGCGGTGACGTCGTCTCCATCGACGCGTCCACCGGCACCTACGAACGCACCCGTTCCGCCATCGCCCCCGACCACGTCGTGGCCGTGGCCTCCAACGACCGCCTCGGCACCGCCGGCCACGACCGGCTCGAGCTGTGGCGCTCCGACATGGTCCGCACCGTCGAGTACGGCCGCGTCGAGGGCATCCAGGAACCTGACCTGCAGCCGCACCCGGACTGCCGGATCACCTCGGCGCTGACCCGCACGGAACTGCTGGCCGTCACCGAGGTCTGCGACGACGGCACCTGGCTGCGTTTCCAGGAGGCCACCCCGGAGGAGTCCCGCACCCCGGAGATCCGCGCCTCCGTGCAGCTGGCCGACGAATCCTCCTACCTCGTCGCCGTCGGCGAGGACTCCGCCGCCGTGGCCACCGACCAGGCGGTCATCTCCTACTCCGACGAGGGCGTCGAGCTGCACCGCCACGACACCCCCGCGGCCGCGGGAGGCCCTGCCCCGACGGACCCGGCGCCCTACGCGGCGCCGACCACCGACCTGCCGCACCACCTGACCTGGTTCGACGGTGAGCGCCTCGTGCTGTTCTCCCCCGCCGACCTGGCGGTCCAGCTCGAGTTCCCGGAGGCCGTGGGCACGGGCGTGGCCGTCGGCGAACGCCTGCTCATGCCGGTGGCCGAGGGCATCGCCGTCGTCGACTGGAGCACCGGGCAGACAGAAAAAACCATCCCGGTCGACCGCGGGGGGTACGACGGGATGGTGACGCTCGGTGTGGCGGGCGGGACGGTCGTCGAGAAGCGGGGCGACCAGATCGTGGGACTCGTCCCGGGCGCCGCAACCTCCTAGAAGCCGTGCCGGGCCTCCGCCCACTCCAGGGAACGGCGGTTGAAGAGGAAGAACAGCGCCACGACCGCGGACAGGGCGGTGGCGATGCCGGCCATCCACTGGCCGGCGGTGAACATGAAGTACGACAGGCCCAGGATGATGATCTCCAGGTAGATGATCAGCCCGCGGCCCCACTGGTGGCCCCGCATCATCCAGATCGCGGCGAAGATCGCGGCGCCGAAGATGAGGCCGAGGAAGACGGCGGTGCCGGTGCCCACCCAGTTGATGTTGGCGCTGTCGGAGACCAGGTCCTCCTCCTGCGCGCCCATGAGGTCACGGGCGACGAGCAGGCCGGCGAAGGCGAGGACGATCAACGACTGCACGATGGCGATGAGGCCGGCCCAGCGGATGGGGGCCGGCGGCAGAGGACGCTGGGGGCGGGGATTCACGTCAGTCACGGCTCATTACTCTATACGTCCGCCCGCCGGACGGACGGTCCCGGCCGGCCGGATGCCAGGAGGCGGGTGCGGGGGCGCGAACATGC
>DUTZ01000337.1 GCA_012841845.1 Actinomycetales bacterium
CGCCTTCGCGCGCGGCGCGGAGGGTACCTGGCGGGTGCCCGGCTCCGGCGACCTGCACGACCTCGTCGTCGGGACCCTCGCCGACCACGCGCGGACCTCCACCGGCGCCGCCGACCCGCGGCCCACTACGGCCGTCGAGGCCCCGCCGGTCGGGTGGGTCGACACCGCCGACGGGCTCGTCACGCTGCTCGCCGTGGTGCCCTTCGGCGTGGTCCCCGCGCGGCTGGCCGAGTTCCTCGGCGCGGTCGAGCGGCCCAGCACGGTCTCGGCGGACAAGGTGATCGGGATCCACGGGCTCACCGAGGGCATGGCCGAGCAGGTGGTGCGCGTGCTCGCACCCATGGGGATGATCTTCGACGCCGCCTCGCCCTGGGTCGAGGTGACCGCCTGCACCGGGCTGCCGGGCTGCGACAGGTCGCTCACCGACGTCCGATACGATGCCGCCGACGCCGTCCGGCGGGGCGCTCTGCCCGTGGCCGGACCACAGCACTGGGTGGGCTGCGAGCGCGGCTGCGGCTACACCGGTCGCGGCGCGCGCGTGCGGGCCACGGCGGACGGATACCGCGTGGACCGGCCGTCCGATACCCCCTGACCAGCGAGGACGCATGCCCTACGAGTACGAGACCGACGGCGCCGAGATCTACCGCCGGTCCTTTGCCACCATCCGCGCCGAGGCCGACCTCGCCCGCATCCCCGACGACGTCTCCCGCGTCGTCGTCCGCATGATCCACGCGTGCGGGCAGGTGGACCTGGCCCGCGACGTGGCCTTCTCCCCCGGCGTCGTGGCCGCCGCCCGCGCCGCACTGGCCGCCGGGGCGCCGATCCTCGCCGACGCGCACATGGTGGCCTCGGGCGTCACCCGGCTGCGGCTGCCCGCGGACAACGAGGTGCTGTGCACCCTGCGCGACGAGCGCACCCCGGGCCTGGCCGCCGAGCTCGGCACCACCCGCTCGGCCGCCGCGCTCGAGCTGTGGCGCGACCGGCTCGCGGGCGCCGTGGTGGCGATCGGCAACGCCCCCACCGCGCTGTTCCACCTGCTGGAGATGGTCGCGGCCGGCGGTCCGCGGCCCGCGGCGGTGGTGGGCTGCCCGGTCGGGTTCATCGGTGCGGCCGAGTCCAAGGAGGCCCTCGCCGCCGACGCCGCCGACCTCGGGCTGGAGTTCCTCACCGTCCACGGCCGGCGGGGCGGGTCGGCGATCACCGCGGCCGCCCTCAACGCGCTCGCGAGCACCGCCGAATGACCGGCGACGCCCCCGCACCGGGCACCCTCTACGGCGTCGGGCTCGGCCCGGGCGACCCCGAGCTCGTCACCGTCCGTGGCGCGCGCGTGATCGCCGAGGCCGACGTCGTGGCGTTCCACGCCGCCCGCCACGGCAACTCCATCGCGCGCGACACCGCGGCCGCCTACATGCGCGGTGACCAGCTCGAGGAACTGCTCGTCTACCCGCTGACCGTCGAGGAGACCGACCACCCCGGCGGCTACGAGGCGGCGATCGAGGAGTTCTACGCCGAGGCCGCGCAGCGCCTGGCCGCGCACCTGCGCGCCGGGCGGGACGTCGCCCTGTGCGCGGCCGGCGACCCGCTGTTCTACAGCTCGTTCATGCACATGTACACGCGGCTGTGCGACGAGTTCCCGTGCGAGATCGTGCCCGGCGTGACCGCCGTGTCGGCCGTCTCCGCCGCCGTCGCCCGGCCCCTGGTCGAGGGCGAGGAGGTGCTCACCGTCCTGCCCGGCACCCTCGACGAGGCCACGCTCACCGAGCGGCTCGCGCAGACCGACTCGGCCGTGGTGATGAAGCTCGGCCGGACTTTCGCCAAGGTCCGCCGCGCCGTCGCCGCCGCCGGGCGCCTGGACGAGGCCCGGTACGTCGAGCGCGCCACGTGGCCGGCGCAGCGGGTCGAGCCGCTCGCCGACGTCGACGCCGACACCGTGCCGTACTTCTCCGCCGCCGTGATCCCCAGCCCCGAGGACACACGGCGGCGGGTGGCCGGGGCACCCGCGGATTCCGACGGCGACGACGAGGCCCCGCGCCTGGTCGTGATCGGCACCGGTCCCGGCCCCGCCGGCTGGCGCACGCCCGAGGTCGACGCCGTCCTGCGCACCGCCACCGACGTGGTCGGCTACGAGACCTACACCCGGCGCGTGCCGCCGCGACCGGGCCAGCGGATCCATTCTTCTGACAACCGCGTGGAGGTCGAGCGCGCCACGTTCGCCCTGGATCTGGCGCGGGCGGGCCGGCGCGTCGTGGTGGTCTCCGGCGGCGATCCCGGGGTGTTCGCCATGGCGTCGGCCGTGTTCGAGGCGGCCGAGGCCGGCGGCTATGCGGATGTGGAGATCGACGTGCTGCCCGGCGTCACCGCCGCCAGCGCCGTGGCCGCCCGCGCCGGCGCGCCGCTGGGGCACGACTTCGCGATGATCTCCCTCTCCGACCGGCTCAAGCCGTGGGAGGTGGTCGAGGCGCGACTGCGGGCGCTGCTCTCCGCCGATCTCGCCGTCGCCGTCTACAACCCCGCCTCCCGCAGCCGCCGCGAGCAGGTGGTGCGCCTGCGCGACGTCGCGCTCGAGGTGGGCGGCCCGGACCGCGTCGTGATCGTGGGCCGCGACGTCGGCGGGGCCGAGGAGTCGCTCACCGTGACCACCGCCGCCGCGTTCGACCCTGGCGTGGTGGACATGCGCACCCTGCTCGTCGTGGGGTCCTCGCGCACGCGGGTGCTGGACACCCCGTCCGGGCCGCGGGCGTACACGCCGCGCTCGTACTGAGCGGCACCGCCCCCGGCCCCGCACCGGCCCC
>DUTZ01000338.1 GCA_012841845.1 Actinomycetales bacterium
ACGAGCGCGCCGGCGACGGCGGCGGCGGCCACGGACAGGACGGCGGGGAGGAGTCGGACGGCGCACGGGGTCGTTCCGGGATACGGGGCGACGACGACGAGGCGCGCAGCCGCAGGACGTGGTCGTCGTCACCCTATTCCCCCACCTCCGCCCCACGGGGTCCCTACTATCAAAAACATGCCGAGTAGCTTGTTTCCCGAATACCGCGCGGCCTGGGAGGACGACCAGGTCCACGACTTCCGCATGCACGCCCGCGAGTTCATGGCCAGGGAGGTCACCCCCCACCAGGAGCGGTGGGCACAGAACAAGCAGGTGGACCGCGAGCTGTGGAACAAGATGGGCGCGGCCGGACTGCTGTGCACCGAGATCCCCGAGGAGCTCGGCGGCCTGGGCCAGCACTTCGGCTACGAGGCCGTGGTGCAGGAGGAGCTGTGCCTGGCCAACGACTTCTGCGTGGGCTACGGCGTGGCGTCGACCATCGTGCCGCCGTACATCGCCAACTACGGGACCGACGAGCAGAAGCAGACGTGGCTGCCCAAGCTGGCGAGCGGCGAGATGGTGGGCGCCATCGCGATGACCGAGCCCGGCACCGGGTCGGACCTGCAGAACATCACGACCACCGCCCGGCGCGAGGGCGACGAGTACGTGATCAACGGCTCCAAGACCTTCATCACCAACGGCTCGCTGGCCGACCTGGTGATCATCGTGTGCAAGACCGACCCCGAGGGCGGGCACGCGGGGATGTCGCTCATCGTGGCCGAGGTCAACGACCTTCCGGGCTTCGAGCGCGGGCGCGTGCTGGAGAAGATCGGCATGCACGGGCAGGACACGCGCGAGCTGTTCTTCAACGACATGCGCGTGCCCGCCGAGAACCTCCTCGGCACCGAGGAGGGTCAGGGCTTCTACCAGCTCATGAACCAGCTCGGCCGGGAGCGGCTCATCATCGGCGTGACGGGCGTGGCCGCCGCCGAGGCCGCCGTGATCGAAGCGCTGGCCTACGCCAGGGAGCGCGAGGCGTTCGGCAAGCCGATCCTCAAGTTCCAGAACACGCGCTTCGTCCTGGCCGAGTGCAAGGCCGAGGTGCTGGCCGGCAAGGCGTTCATGGACTACTGCGTGCAGCTGGCCAAGGACGACAAGCTCGACGCCGCCACCGCCTCGATGGCCAAGATGTGGGCCACCGACAAGCAGGGCGAGGTCGTGGACAAGTGCCTGCAGATCTTCGGCGGCTACGGCTACATGATGGAGTACCCCATCGCCAAGGCCTACGCCGCGGCCCGCGTCCAGCGGATCTACGGCGGGACCAACGAGATCATGAAGGAGCTCGTCGGGCGGACCCTGTAGGGCGGGCGACAGGGCGGTCGCCGGGGCGGGTCGGCACACCCCGGAGGGCGCCGACCTTACCGGCGGGTAACCTCGCCGTCATGACCCCGGACACCCCCTCCCCGCCCGCCGACACCCCGACCCTCCAGCTCTGGAAGAAGGCCACTGCCCTGCCGTTCGGCTCGCGCCTGTTCACCGCCGCCGTGAGCCTCAAGGCGCCGTACTTCCGTACGGCGCTGCCCCACGTCGTGGAGATGCGGCCGGGCCGCTGCGTGGTGCGCGGGCCGCTGTGGTGGGGCAACAAGAACCACATCGGGACCTTCCACGTGATCGCCGCGTGCAACCTCGCCGAGTTCGCGATGGGCATGGTCGCCGAGGCCACCGTGCCCACCACCCACCGCTGGATCCCGGTGGGCATGCAGACCGCCTACCCGGCCAAGGCGACCGGCGGGCTCACCGTGACGGCCGAGCTCGCGGAGATCCCGGACTTCACGCAGATCACCAGCGGCACGGACATCCCGATCCCGCTGACCTTCGTGGACGCCGCGGGCAACGAGCCGATCACGGGCACCATCACGATCCGGGTCTCGCCCAAGAAGTAGGGCCGGGCGGAGCGTCGGCGGGGTGCCGTGAGGCGCCCCGCTCCCGACAACAGCGCACACGTCATCCAACAGTGTGCATGAACGGCGTTCCCCGCCGATACCGCTGTTGGAGAGGTTTACGCGCCGGAGACACCCCCGACTTTCCGTTGCGGAAACGGAAAAAGAGGGCTACGCTTTCCATGGCGGAAAGATCGGCCTCGACGAAGGGCGGACGCCATGACCGGCGACGACACCACCGGCTACGACCCGCGATCGGCGCTGGCCGACGTGGCCACCGCCCGCGAGGCGGTCGCCGACCGGCTCGTCACCCCGTGGTGGTACCACCCGGTGCTCGGCGCGCTGCTCGCGGTGCTCGTCCTCGTCAACGTGATCGAGGTCCCCACCGCGGTGGCCCTGCCCGTGATCCTGCTCTGCGCGGTGGGCTTCCTCCTGCTCGGGGCCGCCTACAAGAAGATCACCGGGATGTGGGTGGACCTGCGCAACACCGGCCCGCGCTCCCGGGCGTGGTGGGCCGGCTACGCCGTGGTCGTCCTGGTGATGGTGCTCGTCCCGGTGCTGTTCGACGTACGGCTCGGCCTGTGGGCGGGCGTGGGCGTGGCCGTGGTGGTCTTTGCGGTGACCGTGCTCGTCGGCCGGAAGATCGACGCCGAACTCCGCGCCGAGATCCGCTCCGGCGCCGCCCCCCTGCCCCGGAGCGCCTGACCATGGGCAGGCGCACGACCCCGACGTTCGACGAGGTGATCCACGCCCCGCACCGCCTGCGCATCTGCGCGCTGCTGGCCCAGGTGGAGTCCATGGAGTTCGGCGTGGTCCGTGACGAGTTGGGTGTGGCCGACTCCGTGCTGTCCAAGCAACTCAAGGTGCTCGTCGAGGCCGGGTACGCGAGCACGACCAAGGCCGCGGGCGAGACCGGCCGGGCGCGGACCTGGCTCTCGCTCACGCGCGAGGGCCGGCGCGCGTTCGCGGGCCACGTCGCGGCGCTGCGGGAGCTCGCCGACGCGGCGGAGGGACTGCCGCCCGGGTAGTCCGCCGGTTGCGCTTCATCTGTGCCCGCGCAGCGCCCGGGTGCGCTTCATCTGTGTGCCACAACGGGTGCGCAACCCGGCGGCCCCGCAACCGAACGGGTGCACAAACCCTGCGGAGACGCGACGGTTTACTCCTCCGCGCCCTCCTCGGACGCGTGGCCCGGCTCGACCTCGCCGAGGTCCGACAGTCGCAGCGGGCCCGCCTCGTCGTCGACCTCCGCCGACTCCACCTCGAGCACGAAGCAGGCGTGGTCCCCCTCCGTGTCGAGCAGGGCCACGCGCCGGCCGACGAACCGCACCGGCAGGGCGCGGACCAGCGGGACGCCACCGGGACCGCGGTCCAGCTCGAGGTCGGCGAAGGTGTCCACCTCGTCGCCGGACGTGCCGCCGAACCACGCCCCCAGCTCGCGGTCCCCGGCGCGCAGCAGGTGGACGGCGAGGTGGCCCGACCGCAACGCCACGCGGTACGTCCGGTTGGCCTTGGAGAGCCACACGGCGTGCCGGCGCGGGTCGATCGAGCACTGGGAGTGGAAGCCCACCAGGCAGCCGGCGGTCTCCTCGTGGTCGGCGGCGGTCACGACCACGGCCGCCCCGTCGAAGAGCTCGTTGATCCGGTCGTAGGCCTCGTCGGTCCCCGGCGTGGTCATCGGTCGACCCCCTGTCGTCGTGGCCGGTACGCCCCGGCCGTCGGTGTCCTCCCCACGGCATCACGGCGCGGGGGGCCGGACAACCGGAGACCGGCCGGCCGGGGATCAGTCCCGCGTGCGGGCGTCGAACGCCTTGAGCGCCAGCGGCGCGATCACCACCGTGAGCACCACGATCCACACGAACGACATGAGCACCGGGTGCTGCAGGGCCCAGGCGGCGTCCGGGCCCATCGCGGGCGCGTTGCCCCACAGCTCGCGCATGGCCTGGACCACCGCGGAGAGCGGGTTCCACTCGGCCACGACCCGCAGCCAGTCCGGCATGGTCTCCGGCGGCACGAAGGTGTTGGCGACAAAGGTGATGGGGAAGATCGTGGTGAACATGACCCCGTTGACGGCCTCGATGGTCTTGATGCGCGAGCCCACGAGGATCCCGATCCAGATCATGGCGAACCCGAACCCGAGCAGCACCAGGTAGCCGAGCACCGCGTCCACGATCCCGCTGCGGATCCGCCAGCCGATGAACAGGCCGGTGACCGACATGACGAGCACGCCGAGCGAGGAGTGGACGAGGCTCGAGACGCTGCGGCCGACGAGGATCGACGCGCGCTGGATGGGCAGGGTGCGGAAGCGGTCGATGATCCCCTTGTTGAGGTCCGTGCACAGGCCGGAGGCGACGACGAAGGAGGCGAACGTCATGGTCTGCGCCATGATCCCGGGCAGGAGGAACTCGCGGTAGTTGCCGCCACCGCCCACGGCGATGGCGCCGCCGAAGATGAACCCGAAGAGCAGGACGAACATCACCGGCTGGATGGTGACGTCGGTGAGCATCTCGGGCTGGCGCTTGATGTGGACGAGGTTGCGGCGGACGTGGGTGGCCACCTGGCGGCCGAAGCCGGGGCCGGCGGGCCGTTCGCGGTCCGGGGCGACGGGGGCGTCGGCGGCCGGGGGCGTCTGGACGGTGCTCATGCGGGCTGCTCCTCGTTGCTGGAGTCCTCGGCGGCGTGGCCGGTGAGGGACAGGAAGACGTCGTCGAGGCTGGGGCGCTGCAGGCCGATGTCGTCGAGCTCGATGCCGGCGGAGGTGAAGTCGCCGGCGATGACGGCCAGCGCGGACACGCCCTCCGACGGTGCGGTGAGCCGGCGGGCGTCGCGGTCCACCCGCAGGTCGGTGACGTGCTTGGCGAGGATCTGCTCGGCGGCCGGCATGTCGGTGGGCCGGGCGACGGTCACCACGAGGCTCGCGGCCCCGGAGGCGTCCTTGAGCTGCAGCGGGGTGCCGTCGGCGATCACCCGGCCGTGGTCCACCACGATGATCCGGTCGGCCAGGTGGTCGGCCTCGTCGAGGTACTGGGTGGTGAGCAGCAGCGTGGTGCCCTCGCGGACGAGCTCGCGCAGCACGTCCCACAGCTCGATCCGGGCGCGCGGGTCGAGTCCGGTGGTGGGCTCGTCCAGGAAGAGTACGGGCGGGGCGGCCACGAGGCTCGCGGCCAGGTCGAGCCGGCGCCGCATGCCGCCCGAGTAGCTCTTGGCCACCCGGGTGGCCGCGTCGGCGAGCGAGAACTTCTCCAGCAGCTCGTCGGCGCGGGCGCGGACCCGCTTGCGCGGCAGCCCGTAGAGGTCGCCGATGAGCTGGAGGTTCTCGCGGCCGGTGAGCAGCTCGTCGACGGTGGCCGACTGCGCGGTCAGGCCCATCGCGCGGCGCACGGCGGCGGGCTCGCGCACCACGTCGTGCCCGGCGACGCGCGCGGTGCCCGAGGTGGGCGGGCTCAGCGTGGTCATCATGCGGACCGTGGTGGTCTTGCCGGCGCCGTTGGGCCCGAGCAGGCCCAGCACGGTGCCGGTGGGGACGGCGAAGGAGATGTCGTCGACGGCGGTGAAGTCGCCGAACCTCTTGACGAGGTGATCGGCTTCGATGGCGGGGGCGTCGCCGCCCTGAGGTCTGGTCACCGGGAAATCGTGCCGCCGCGGCGGGAGCCGAGTCAACACGGCCCCGGCCTGGTGAGGACAGGACCGGTCCGCTGCGGACCGGCCGGCCACGGTACACGTTCCGGAGACAGGTGGTTACCCACACTCACGGCCCGATGTGGGAACCTTTCCGGGGTTCGCCGCATCCGACCTTCCGTGACGCCACCTCCGGTCCCGGATCCGCCGGGCCGGGAACGTGTGGACGAGAACGGAGAAGATGACGGTGAAGGCGACCACCTGGACGATGAGGGCCGCGGCGATCGTGTGCGCGGGGACACTGCTCGTCGGCTGCACGAGCGAGGACCCGGACACCGAGGGGGCCGCCCCCGACACGAACTCCTCGAAGTCGGCCGAGTCCACCGTGGACGTCGAGGCGCTGGACACCGGCGACTACCCGACCGAGCCCGCGCCCCCGTTCGGGCTGGCGACGACCGAGGACATCCTCGACGTCGAGGGCCAGCGCATGGCCGAGTTCGTGACGATCCCGTACGAGGTGGACCCGGAACTGACCTTCGTCGACTCGAGCCCCAACGTCATCCGCAGCGCGGACGCGCTCTCGGTCCTGATCGCCACCGGCGCCGGTGACGTGGCCCGGGAGAACCGGTTCCTCTCCGGCTACTCCACACGGGCCGCCAAGACGGAGTTCCTCCGGACCCAACCGATGCACCAGATCAACCACACGATTCTGCGCTTCCAGGACCCGGAGGGCGCCGAGGCGACCGCGCGTCGACTCCACGACCAGATGATCGCCGGCACGGACGACGAGCCCGCCCAGGAGAAGCTGACGCTCGAGGCCCACCCGGAGACGCTCGCCTCCCTTTCCAGGTACGAGGACCCCGACGCCGGAGGGCACGAGAGGTTCACCGCGTTCACTCCACACGGCGACTACGTCATCGCGACGATCGTCACCGCCCCCGAGGGTGAGACCGCGTGGCTCGCCGAGACGGCCTCGACGGCTGTGGAGCTGCAGAAGCCGCTCATCGAGCGCTTCCCGGCGGCACCGACCCGCGCCCGGAACAACGGCGAGGCACCCGACATGCCGCAGGTGGACCAGGGCCGCATCCAGATCTACGCCATCCCGGAGGACGAGGAGAACAACCCGAACGGCGACGACCGCGCGGGCTACGGTCCCCGCGGCATGGGGCACCGCTCCGGCGACCCCCGCCTCGTCGAGGTGCTCACCGAGACCGGGTCCGAGCACAACGCCGTGGGCGACTCCACCGTCTACCGCGCGAGCGACGAGGCCGGCGCGGAGAAGATCTACCAGACGGTGGTCAACTCGCTGCTCTCGCGCGGTGCGGTGGAGGAGCCGTCGCCCGAGGGGCTGCCGGTCGCGAAGTGCTACAGCGTGGCCACGCAGTACGGGGTGGAGGACCACTGCTTCCTCCGGGAGGGCCGCTACGTGGCGTCCGTCGGTGCGCTGACCGCGCTGGGCGAGGACAACAAGCCGAGCGTGCTGCAGCGGACCTCCGCCCAGTACCTCATCCTGCAGCACGCGGACCAGAACGCCTAGAGCGCTCTGATCCCGACCGAACACCGCTCCCACCACCGACCTGGAGGCCCTCGTTGTCCCCCCGAGACTGGACTCTCGCCATCGACTTCGGCACGTCCAACACCGCCGCCGCGCACACCGGCCCGGTGAGCGGAGCGGTCGAGACGCTGCAGCTCGGCCACAACCGGACCACCATGTCCTCGGCGGTGTTCGTCGAGTCCCCGGATCACGTGGACGTGGGCGACGTGGCCGCCAACAAGGCGGAGGCGAACCCGGCCGGGTTCGTCCCCTCGCCGAAGCGGTCGATCTCGCAGGGCGTCGTGCACGCCAACGGATACGACGTGCCCGCCTCCGTGCCGGTCGCCGCGGTGC
>DUTZ01000339.1 GCA_012841845.1 Actinomycetales bacterium
GCCCCGCCGGACCCCGACCGCGCGGCCGCCACCGCGGCGCTCACCGTGGCGCGGATCCGGGACGGCGAGCCGGCGATCATCGGACTGTTGGCCCGCGGCACCCCCGCCGAGCTGCGCGCCGTGGCCGACCAGCCGTGGGTGCGGGCCGTGGAGGCGCTGCCCGCCGACGCCGTCTGGCAGCGCTTCGCCGTGCGCCCCCTCCAGCCCCAGCAGGCCGAGGCCGCGTTCCCGCTTCCCGACGACGGCCCGGTGCCCCAGGCGTGAGGCGGCACCGATGACGACCGACGATCCCGCGCACTCCTGGCCGGCCCGCGTCGGCGTGGTGCTCGCCACGGCCGTCGGGAGCACGGTCGCCGCGGTGATCCCGACGGTGGTCGTGGGTGGCGTGCTCATGGAGGTTGCCAAGCGGCGCCACGCGGCACGAAGCGGTGGGGTCGAGCCGGACGGCATCGGGTTCGTCGTGCCGGCGCTCGCCCTGGGAGTTCTGTTCACCGGCCTCATCCTGCTCGCCCTCACCGTGCGGTCGGCGCGACGACTCCCTGCGGAGGTCCGGGAGCTCGACGCCAGGATCCACCTGGGGGCGGTCGCGCTCGTCTGGGCGCTGCCGCTCGTGCTTCTCCTGCTCGCCCTGGTCCGGCCGTCGGGCGAGGGGTTTCCTCCCGGCTTCGTCGGTGTCCTGGTCCCCCCGGTGCTGTCGGTGATCGGAGTTCTCGCGTCCCGCGTGACGGCGACCGTGCTCGCGGCCGTGCTGCTCGGCTGCGGGCCCGCCTGGACTGCCACGGAGGTCGTCCAGCTCGAGTTCGGCGGCGGGATCGCCGGGGTTCCGTTCGCCTGGGCGACGACCTTCCTCGCCGGGTGTGCGCTCTGGTTGCTCGTCGAGGGCAGGCCCGTGTCGCCTGTCTGACGGGCCCGCAACCTCACGCTCCTGCTGGTGGGGCTCGCCCGGGGGTAACCCGCGTGCCCGTGTCCCGCGCGCGGGGCTAGCCTGGCGCGGGTGAGCGAGGGCGGACGGACGGGAGCGGGCGCGGGCGCCGGGGCGCCGGCCGCGGACCGCACGCACGCGGTGGGCCTGCTCGCCGGCGTCGCCGCGTACACGCTGTGGGGCTTCTTCCCGGCGTTCTTCCCGCTGCTCGACCCCGCCGGCGCGGTGGAGATCCTCGCCCACCGGATCGTGTGGTCGCTCGTGGTGATGGCGCTCGTACTCACCGTGATGCGCCGCTGGCGCGAGCTGCGGGCGGTCGACCGGGCCTCGTGGGGCCGGATCCTCGGCGCCGCGGTGTTCGTCTCGGCCAACTGGGGCGTCTACGTCTACACGGTCAACTCGGGCCGGGTCACCGAGGCCGCGCTCGGGTACACGATCAACCCGCTGGTCAGCGTGCTGCTCGGGGTCCTGCTCTTCCGCGAGCGGCTCAGCCGCCCGCAGGTGTGGGCCGTGGGACTGGCCGTGGTCGCCGTGGGCGTCCTCACCGCCGGTTACGGTCACTTCCCGTCCCTGTCGGTGATCCTCGCGCTGAGCTTCGGGATGTACGGGGTGATGAAGAAGTCGTTGCGGGTGGACCCGGTGGTCGGCATGACCGGCGAGGTGCTGGTGACGGCGCCGTTCGCGCTCGCGCTGCTCGTGTGGATGGGCGCGGTCGGCACCGGCTCGTTCACCGCGCACGGCCCCGGGCACGCCGCGTTGCTGGCCGCCTCGGGACTGGTGACAGTGGTGCCGCTGCTGCTCTTCGCCGTCGCCGCCCAGCGGATCCCCCTGGCGACCGTCGGGATGCTGCAGTACATCGTCCCCGTGCTCCAGATGGCGTGGGGGATCGCCGTGGTGGGCGAGCACCTCGACGCCGTCCAGTGGGCGGGGTTCGCGCTCATCTGGGCGGCGGTGATCGTGTTCACGGCGGCGGGCCGGAGGGGACGACGACGAGGCGGCCGATCGCCCCACGAGCCCCTCCCGTCACGGTCCGACGGGGCTCGCGCTGGGGGTTCGGACGGTGTCGTAGACCCGACCTAGACTGGGCCGGACCGACCTCAGGAGGAATGCCGCGTGGGCGAGAAGCAGTTCGTGCACCTGCACAATCACACCGAGTTCTCGATGCTCGACGGGATGGCGCAGATCGATCCGCTCTTCGCCGAGGCCACGCGCCTGGGGATGCCCGCGGTGGGGATGACCGACCACGGCAACATGTACGGCTCGTCGGACTTCTACAACCAGGCCGTCAAGAGCGGGATCAAGCCGATCATCGGGATCGAGGCGTACGTCGCCCCCGAGTCGCGCTTCAACTCCAAGCGCGTGCTGTGGGGCGAGAAGCACCAGAAGAGCGACGACGTGGCGGGCTCCGGCGCCTACACGCACATGACGATGGTCGCCGAGAACGCCACCGGCCTGCGCAACCTCTTCCTCCTGTCGTCCCTGGCCTCGTACGAGGGCCAGCTCGGCAAGTGGGCACGCATGGACGCCGAGATCATCGCCGAGCACTCCGAGGGGATCATCGCCACCTCGGGCTGCCCGTCGGGCGAGATCCAGACCCGCCTGCGGCTGGGCCACAAGAAGGAGGCCTACGAGGCGGCGGAGAAGTGGCAGTCGATCTTCGGCAAGGACAACTTCTTCCTCGAGCTCATGGACCACGGGATCGACATCGAGCGCCGGGTCCGCGAGGACCTCGTCAAGCTCGGTCGCGACCTGGGCATGCCGCCGCTGGTCACCAACGACTGCCACTACGTGACCCGCGAGCAGTCCCACGCCCACGAGGCCATGCTCTGCGTGCAGACCGGCAAGACGCTCGCCGACGAGAACCGCTTCAAGTTCGACGGCGACGGGTACTTCCTCAAGTCCGCCGCCGAGATGCGCGCCCAGTGGGATCCGGAGATCCCCGAGGGGTGCGACAACACGCTGTGGGTGGCCGAGCGGGTCCAGTCCTACGAGGAGATCTGGACCCCGCGCGACCGCATGCCCAAGTTCCCCGTCCCCGCCGGGGAGACCGAGGACACGTGGCTGGCCAAGGAGGTCCACAAGGGCCTCGAGTGGCGCTTCCCCGACGGCGTCCCGCAGGAGTACCGCGACCGCGCGGACTTCGAGCTCGAGGTGATCAAGGGCAAGGGCTATCCCGGCTACTTCCTCGTGGTCGGCGACCTCATCGAGTACGCCCGCTCGATCGGCATCAAGGTGGGCCCGGGCCGTGGCTCGGCCGCCGGCGCGCTGGTCGCCTACGCGCTCAAGATCACCAACATCGACCCGATCGAGCACGGCCTGCTCTTCGAGCGGTTCCTCAACCCGGAGCGGCCGTCCGCGCCGGACATCGACATCGACTTCGACGACCGCCGCCGCGGCGAGATGATCCGCTACGCCTCCGACAAGTGGGGCGCGGACAAGATCGCCCAGGTCATCACCTTCGGCACCATCAAGACCAAGGCCGCCATCAAGGACGCGGCCCGCGTCAACTTCGGCCAGCCCGGATACGCCATCGCGGACCGGATCACCAAGGCGCTGCCGCCGCCGATCATGGCCAAGGACATCCCGCTGTCGGGGATCACCGATCCGGGGCACGAGCGCTACGGCGAGGCCGCCGAGGTGCGCCAGCTCATCGAGACCGACCCGGACGTCAAGCGGATCTACGACACGGCCCGCGGCCTCGAGGGGATGGTCCGGCAGGCCGGCGTCCACGCGTGTGCGGTGATCATGTCCTCCGAGCCGCTGCTCGACGTGATCCCCATGTGGAAGCGGGCGCAGGACGGCGCCCTCATCACCGGGTGGGACTACCCGTCGTGCGAGGCCATCGGCCTGCTCAAGATGGACTTCCTGGGCCTGCGCAACCTCACGGTGATCGGCGACTGCCTGGAGAACATCAAGGCCAACCGCGGCGAGGAGATCGACCTCGACACCCTGCAGACCGACGACGCGGCGACGTACGAGCTGCTCTCCCGCGGCGACACCCTGGGCGTGTTCCAGCTCGACTCCGGCGGCATGCGCGAGCTGCTCAAGCGGATGAAGCCCACGGGCTTCAACGACATCGTGGCCGCGCTCGCGCTCTACCGCCCCGGTCCCATGGGCATGGGCACGCACTGGAACTACGCCGACCGCAAGAACGGCAAGCAGGAACTCGTCCCCATCCACCCCGAGCTGGCCGAGCCGCTCAAGGACATCCTCGACGAGACCCACGGCCTGATCGTGTACCAGGAGCAGATCATGGCCATCGCCCGCGAGCTCGCGGGATACACGGCCGGTGAGGCCGACGGCTTCCGTAAGGCCATGGGCAAGAAGAAGGCCGAGGTCCTGGCGGCCGAGTACGAGAAGTTCTCCGGCGGCATGGGCGAGCGCGGCTTCTCCAAGGAGGCCATCGACGCGCTGTGGGGCACGATCGAGCCCTTCGCCTCGTACGCGTTCAACAAGTCGCACGCCGCCGGCTACGGCCTCGTGTCGTTCTGGACCGGCTACCTCAAGGCCAACTACCCGGCCGAGTACATGGCGGCGCTGCTCACCTCGGTGGGCGACGACAAGGACAAGGCCGCCCTCTACCTGTCCAACTGCCGCCAGATGGGCATCCGCGTGCTCCCGCCGTGCGTCAACGAGTCGTTCACCAACTTCACCTCGGTGGGCACGGACATCCGCTTCGGCATGGGCGCCGTCCGCAACGTCGGCGCGCACGTCGTCGACGCGGTGGTCGCCGCCCGCGAGGCCAAGGGCGACTTCACGGACTTCTCCGACTACCTGGCCAAGATCGACCAGACGGCGTGCACCAAGAAGGTCACCGAGTCGCTGGTCAAGGCCGGCGCGTTCGACTCCCTCGACCACCCGCGCAAGGGCCTGTTCCTCGTCCACTCCGACGCCGTGGAGTCGGTCCTGGCCACCAAGAAGGCCGAGGCCGTGGGGCAGTTCGACCTGTTCGGCGGGGGCGACGACACCGGCGCCGACGCGGGCTTCGGCGACGTCTTCGCCGTCCGCGTCCCCGACGAGGAGTGGGACACCAAGCAGAAGCTCGCCCTGGAGCGCGAGATGCTCGGCCTGTACGTCTCCGGCCACCCGCTCGACGGCCTGGAGTCCGCGCTCGAGGCCAAGACCGACACCTCGATCGCCACGATCCACGAGGGCGAGCTGCCGCACGGCACGGCGGTGACGATCGGCGGGATCATCTCCGGCGTCGACCGGCGGGTCAACAAGAACGGCGAGCCGTGGGCGATCGTCACCATCGAGGACTTCCACGGCTCCGTGGAGGTGCTGTTCTTCCCCAAGACGTACCGGATCGCGGCCCTGGACATCGCCGAGGACGCCGTGGTGCTGGTCAAGGCCCGCATCAACATCCGTGAGGACCGGGTCTCGGTGTTCGGCGACACGCTCGAGGTGCCCGACCTCGTCGTCGGCGGCAACGGCGCCCCGCTGGCGCTGACCCTGCCCACCCGCATGTGCACCATCGAGACCGTCACCGCCCTCAAGCAGGTCCTCACCCGCCACCCCGGGCCGTCGGACGTGCACCTGCGGCTGGTCAACGGCGACTCCTCGACCGTGCTGCGGCTCGACGACCACCTGCGGGTCGAGGCGTCCTCCTCGCTCAAGGGCGACCTCAAGGCGCTGCTGGGCCCCGGCTGCCTCGCGGGGTGAGGCGGGTTTCCGCGGGCGGGGGCGCGGTGGGAGACTGGATTCCGTGACCGCCACCGAATCCGCCACGACCCCGGTCGTGACCCCTGACGACATCGACGCCGCCGCCCGCCGGATCGGCGACGTCATCCAGTCGACCAACCTGCGCCACAGCGAGCGGCTCAGCGAGAAGACCGGGGCCACGATCCTGCTCAAGCGCGAGGACCAGCAGGCCGTGCGGTCGTACAAGATCCGGGGCGCCTACAACCTCATGGCGCAGCTCACCGGCGACGAGCGCCGCTCCGGCGTGGTCACCGCCAGCGCCGGCAACCACGCCCAGGGCGTCGCGTTCGCGTGCCGCACCCTCGGGATCAACGGTCGCATCTACGTCCCGGCCAACACGCCCAAGCAGAAGCGGGACCGGATCCTCGCCCACGGGCGGAGCTGGGTCGAGCTCGTCGTCACCGGCTCCAACTTCGACGCCGCGCAGACCGCGGCCCGGGCCGACGCCGAGCGGACCGGCGCCACCATGGTGCCGCCGTTCAACCACCCGGAGACCATGGCGGGGCAGGGGACCATCGCCGCGGAGATCCTCGCGCAGCTCGACCGGGCACCCGACGCCGTCGTGGTGCCCTGCGGCGGCGGCGGACTCGTGGGCGGCATCGCCACCTACCTCGCCGAGTACGCGCCCGACTGCAAGATCGTCACCGTGGAACCGGCCGGCGCGCCCTCCCTCACCGCGGCGCTCGAGGCGGGGGAGCCGGTCACGCTCGACTCGGTGGACACCTTCGTCGACGGCGCCGCCGTCTCCCGGATCGGCGAGTTCCCCTTCGGCGTGATCTCCTCGATGTCCGAGCGGATCCAGGTGCTCACCGTGGACGAGGGCGCCGTGTGCACCGAGATGCTCGAGCTGTACCAGAACGAGGGGATCATCGCCGAGCCCGCGGGCGCGCTGTCCGTGACGGCGCTGGACAAGCTCGACATCGAGCCCGGCGCCACCGTCGTGTGCATCATCTCCGGCGGGAACAACGACGTCTCCCGCTACAGCGAGATCATCGAGCGCTCGCTTGTCCACCGCGGCCTCAAGCACTACTTCCTCGTCAACTTCCCGCAGGAGCCGGGCCAGCTCCGCCGCTTCCTCGACGAAGTCCTGGGCCCCGAGGACGACATCACCCAGTTCGAGTACCTCAAGCGCAACAACCGCGAGTACGGGGCCGCGCTCGTCGGCATCGAGCTGGGCTCGGCGACGGGCCTGCACTCGCTGCTCGAGCGGATGGAGGCCTCGCGGATCGAGTGCGAGCGGCTCCTGCCCGGTACCGCCGCGTACGAGTACCTGACCTAGCTCGTCCGCACCACCGCGAAGCCGTACGCCGAGCAGAACACCTCGTCGTCGTCCACCGTCGCGTCGTGGGCCAGCAGGCCGGTGCCGGCGACCGGGACGCGGCACGGCTCCGTACCCAGGTTCACCACCAGCGCGAGCCGGCCGCGGTGCAGGACCAGCCAGCGCTCGTCGGCGGCCTCCGACCCGGTCTCCACGCGGACCCCGCCCAGCCACGGGTCGCCGAGCTCGGGGTGCTCGCGGCGCAGGGCGAGGAGCGCTCTATAGGTGTCGAGGATACGGGCGTGTGGCTCCCGCGCCCGCTCCGCCCGGTCCAGCTTCGACCGCCGGAACGTCTCCGGGTCCTGTGGATCCGCGACGGTGTCCGGGTCCCAACCCATGGCCGCGAACTCGCGCACGCGGCCCTGACGCACCGCCTCGGCGAGCTCGGGCTCGGGGTGGGAGGTGAAGAAGCAGAACGGCGTCCCGGCGCCCCACTCCTCGCCCTGGAACAGCATGGGCGTGAACGGCGAGCACAGCACGATCGCGGCCTTGGCCAGCTGCTGGGCGGGGGAGAGGGTCATCGACGGGCGGTCGCCGGCCGCCCGGTTGCCCACCTGGTCGTGGGTGAGCGTGTAGGCGACGAACCGGCTGCCCGGCACCCGCCCGGTGTCGAGCGGCCGCCCGTGGACGCGTCCCCGGAAGCTCGACCACGTCCCGTCGTGCAGGAACGCCCCCGTGAGCACCTTCCGCAGCGCGTCGAGCACGCCGAAGTCGGCGTAGTAGCCCTGCCGCTCCCCGGAGACGGCGGCGTGGATCGCGTGGTGCACGTCGTCGTCCCACTGCCCGGTGAGGCCGTACCCGCCGCCCTCCCGGGCCGTGACGAGCCGTGGGTCGTTCTGGTCGGACTCCGCCACCAGCGAGAGCGGGCGTCCGAGGTGTGCGGACAGCGCCTCGACCTCCACCGCCAGTTCCTCGAGCAGGTGCACGGCCGAGCCGTCGTGCAGGGCGTGCACGGCGTCCAGGCGCAACGCGTCCACGTGGAACTCGGCGAACCAGCGCAGCGCGTTGTCGATGATGTAGCGCCGCACCTCGCCCGAGTCCGGCCCGTCCAGGTTGAGGCCGGACCCCCACGGCCCGTCCGCGGCCGAGAGGTACGGGCCGAACACCGGCAGGTAGTTCCCGGACGGGCCGAGGTGGTTGTAGACCACGTCCAGGCACACCGCCAGCCCGCGCGCGTGGCACGCGTCCACGAAGCGCTGGAACGCGTCCGGCCCGCCGTAGGGCTCGTGGACGGCGAACCAGGCCACGCCGTCGTAGCCCCAGCCGTACTCGCCGTTGAACGCGTTGACGGGCATCACCTCGACCATCGTCACGCCCAACTCGACCAGCTCGTCGAGGTGCGCGATCGCCCCGTCCAGGGTCCCGTCCTCGGAGAACGTGCCCACGTGCATCTCGTAGATCACCGACCCGGCCAGCTGCCGGCCGGTCCACGCGTGGTCCGTCCAGCGCGCGGCGTCCACCGTGTGCACGCGGGAGAGGCCGTGGACGCCGTTCGGCTGGCGCGTCGACCGCGGGTCGGGTCGGGGATCGGTCACCTCGCCGTCGTCGCCGGTGAGCACGAAGCCGTAGTCACGGCCCGGCTCCCGGGGCACGTCGGAGGCCCACCACCCGCGCGCTCCGGCCTCGCCGGGGGCGCGGTGCATCGGGACGGGGTCGGCGTCGGGGGAGTCCAGGACCAGGCCGACGGCCTCGGCCGCGGGCGCCCAGACGGAGAACGTGTCGCTGCTCGCAGGGTTCACGGGCCCCAGCGTAGGGGCCGGGCGGCCGTCGTGCCGGGGGCGGCGGCGATACTGAGGGCATGGACCCCACCCGTGCGCGCGTGCTCCGGCTCTCCGCCGGCCCCGACGTCGTGGGGGAGTACGAGGAGAAGCGTTCCCGCTTCGTGGCGGTGCTGCGGCGCGTCGACGACGAGGACGCCGCCCGCGACCTGGTGGCCGACCTCCGGAAGGCCCACCCGGCCGCCCGCCACCACTGCAGTGCCTTCCTCGTGGACGTCCCCGGCGCCAACCGGATCGAGCGGTCCAACGACGACGGCGAACCCTCCGGCACCGCCGGCATCCCCATGCTCGACGTGCTGCGCGGCAGCGGCCTGACCGGCGTGAGCGCGGTGGTCGTGCGCTGGTTCGGCGGCACCAAACTGGGCACCGGCGGGCTCGTGCGGGCCTACGGCGCGGCGGTGTCGGCGGCGATCGACGCCGCGTGGGACGCCGGGCGCGTGGTCGAGGTGACGCGCACCCCGGCGTGGACGACCGAGGTGGACCACGCCGTCGCCGGCGGGCTCGAGTCGGCGCTGCGGGCCGCGGGGGCCGAGGTCCTGGGCGTGGAGTACGGCCGGCGGGTGCGGATGACGGTCGCCGGCCGGCTCACCGCGCTCGAGCCGATCCTCGCCGCCCGGACCTCCGGTGGGGCGGAGTGGGAGTCGGCGGGGGAGGCGACCACCGAGAACGCGGCCGTGCG
The DNA here is from genome assembly GCA_012841845.1 of Actinomycetales bacterium. Lineage (GTDB taxonomy): Bacteria > Actinomycetota > Actinomycetes > Mycobacteriales > Mycobacteriaceae > Dietzia. The sequence continues at coordinate 9,399 of DUTZ01000339.1, forward strand.
CGCGGATGTGGAATCCTGATCGTATGAGCATGCAGCCGTACCAGCAGAACCCCATCGAGCTCAAGAAGCAGCAGGTGCGCCGGCACGCCCCCCTGGCCGCGGTCGGAATCGGCGGGACCGTGGTGTTCTGGCCGCTGGCGATGTTCGTGGCCTCGGGATTCACGCTGTTCGCGATCCTCTCCACCGTCCTGATGATCTACAGCGGGCTCAAGGTCCGTAAGGCCATCGCCAAGGACCCGCACTCGCCGTACTGAGCCGGGCCGCGCCCGGCCACGTTGAGCTCGGCCGCCCGAGAACCGTCAGGTGTGGCGCCGCACCACGTCGGTGAGGTCCGCCCGCTCGGTGCGGAAGGAGTTGGCCGGGTGCGCGTCGTCGGCGTAGCCGAAGGCGATCCCGCACACCACCAGCCGGTCGTCGGCCAGGCCGAGGTGCTCGCGCACGCCGTCCGAGTACAGGGCGAGCGCGGCCTGCGCGCACGTGGCCACGCCAAGCGAGGAGGCCGCCGCGAGGAACGTCGCCACGTAGCCGCCGCAGTCCACCGCCCCGTAGGTCCCCAGGCCCGCGTCCGAGGTGATGAGCGCGACGTGCGGGGCGCCGAAGAACCGGTAGTTCTCGAGCATCTGCCGGGTGCGGGCGTCGTGGTCCGAGCGTTCGATGCCCAGCGCCGAGTACAGGCCGTAGCCGCTGGCGCGCCGCCGGTCGCCGTACACGCCGTCGTACCGCTCCGGTGCCGGCAGGTCGGAGCGCATCTCGTGGGACAGGACGTGGTCGGTGAGCGCCTTGCCGAACGCGGCCGTCGCCGGGCCGGACACCAGATCGACCTGCCACGCCTGCGAGTTGCACCACGAGGCCGTCCGCTGGGCCATCCGCAGGATCCGCTCGATCGTCTCCTCCGGCACCGGGTCCGGGAGGAACGCCCGGCAGCTGTAGCGGTCGTCGAGGATCCGCTCGAGCGTGGCGGCGGGATCGGGAGTCGTGGCGGTGGCGTCGGTCGCGGCGGGGTCGGTCACGGCCCCCAGTCTGGCACGCGGCGGCCGCTACGCTGGCGGGATGGGTGTTCGGTTGGACGCGTGGACGTGGTCGGTGCGGATCTTCCCGTCGCGGACCAAGGCGGCGGCCGCCTGCCGCGGCGGGCACGTCAAGGTCAACGGCGAGTCCGCGGCGCCGTCCAAGAACGTCGTCCCCGGCGACCGCGTGCAGGTCACGCTGCCGATGGGGCGGCTGCGCGTGCTCGAGGTGGTGGACACCGTGAGCAAGCGGGTCGGCGCCCCCGTGGCCGCGACCTGCTACATCGACCACTCGCCGCCCCCGCCCTCCAGGGAGATCCTCGCCTCGCAGCCGCGACGCGACCGCGGCGCCGGCCGGCCGACCAAGCGCGAGCGCCGGGAGATCGACCGCCTCCGCGGCCGGGGCTGAGCGGGCGGACCACCCCGCGTGACGGTTCTCAGTCGCCGGGGGCGTCGTCGCGCCCCAGCACCACCACGGGGGTGTCGCTGAGGAGCTGGCCCAGGTCCACGCGTCCGGTGATCCGGGCGCCGTCGGGGCGGACGACCCACGTGCCCTCGGGCAGGAGGGCGACGGTGCCGGCGAGCGCGGCGGCGGGGACCACGGCGGTGCGCCGGCGGGCGATCATGCCCACGGCGGCCCGGCCGTCCACGTCGCGCGTGAACGCCAGGACGTCCGAGGCGGCGGGGCCGTGGACCGGGATCGGCACGTGGGCGCCGCGGGCCATGGCCTCCGGGTGCTCGCGCCGCACCCGCAGCAGCTCGCGGACCAGTGTGAACTTGGGGTGCCCGACCCGGGCGATCGCGCCGGAGGTCAGCGGGCCGTAGTCCACGAAGCGCCGGTTGTCGGGGTCGACGAGCGAGTCCTCCCACACCTCGGTGCCCTGGTAGACGTCCGGGATGCCGGGGGCCAGCAGCTGGACGGCCTTGGCCACGAGCGCGTTGTCGCGTCCCGCGGGGGAGAGCCGCTCGACGAACGGCGCCACGAGGTCGGTGTGCTCGTCGAGGAGCGCGTCGAGCCACGCGTGGACGCCGGACTCGAACGTCTCGTCCTGGTCGGTCCACGTGGTGTGGACGGCGGCCTCGCGCATCGACTTGTCGGCGTAGGCGTGCAGGCGCGAGCGCAGGCGCTCGCCGGGGGCGCCGTGGTCGGGCCACACGCCCACCACCACCTGCAGCAGGAAGTAGCCGGCGTCCTCGGCGGGCGGCGGGCACGCGGCGAACACGGCCTCGACGAACTCCGCCCACTCCCCGGGGATCTGCGAGAGCACGGAGATCCGCGCCCGCACGTCCTCGCCGCGCTTGGTGTCGTGGGTCGTGAGCGCCATGAGCGTGAGCGGGCAGGCGACGGCCTTCTCGGCCATGGCCAGGTGGAACGCCTCGACCGGGATGCCCATCCGGCCGGGGGAGCCACCCACCTCGTTGAGCGAGACGAGCCGCCCGAGCCGGTAGAAGAGCCGGTCCTCCTCCGCCTTGGCGGTGGCGGCGCCGGTCACCTGGGCCAGCCGCACCGCCGACTCGCCCCCGCGGGCGAGGGCGCCGCCGACGAGGCGCAGCGCGGGCGCGAGCTCGGACCGGTCGTGGTGCAGGTCCTCGAGGATCTTGGGCAGGGTGCCCCGCAGGACGGGGTAGTCGGCCCGGTAGTAGGGGGTGGCGGCGACGACGGAGACGAGCGCCTCCCGCAGCGTGTCCTCCGCGACGTCACCACTCACGGCGCCGTCGTGGCCGGCGGCCGCCTCGCGCCGCACCGCCCGGGCGAGCCGGGCCAGCTCGGGCGACAGGTCCGAGGTGACGATCTCCCGCTTGATCTCGGCGGACTGGGCGTGGACCTGGGCCTCGTCGCCCCGCCCGCCGCAGTACCGCTCGGCGAGCGCGGAGAGCTGCTCCTCCCCGCGGCGGTCCACGAGCACCTGGTCGACGAGCCGGATCATGTCGTAGCCGGTGGTGCCGTCGACCGGCATCGCGGGGTCGAGCACCTCGCCGGGCGCGAGGATCTTCTCGACGAGCAGCCAGCGGTCGTCGCCGGCCAGGTCGCGCAGCCGGCGGGCGTAACCGACGGGGTCGGCCAGGCCGTCGGGGTGGTCCACGCGGATGCCGTCCACGAGGTCCTCGGCGCACCAGCGGCGCACCTCGGCGTGGGTGGCGTCGAAGACCTCGCGGTCCTCCTGCCGCAGCCCGGCCAGGCCGGTGACGGTGAAGAAGCGGCGGTAACCCAGCAGCGGCTCACGCCAGTGGACGAGCCGGTAGTGCTGCCGCTCGTGGACCTGCTGCGCCGTGCCCTCACCGGTGCCGGGGGCCACGGGGAAACGGTGCTCGTAGAAGCACAGCACCGGCTCGTCGCCGGAGGTGTCGACGGCGAGCTCGCGCACGTCCTCGGGGGAGCCGAGGACGGGGATCGCGATCCGGCCGTCGCAGCCGTTGGCGGGGTCGGTGTCGAAGTCGAAGAAGGAGAAGTGCGGGGACTCCGGCCCGCGCCGCAGCGCGTCCCACCACCAGGGGTTGGCCTCGGGGACGTCGACGCCGAGGTGGTTGGGGACGATGTCCACGACGATCCCCAGGTCGTGCGCCCGGCACGCGGCCCGTAGGGAGCGCAGGGCCTCGATCCCGCCGAGCTCGGGTGCGACCGTGGTGGGGTCGACGACGTCGTAGCCGTGCGTGGATCCCGGCGTCGCGGACAGCACGGGGGACAGGTACACCGACCCCACGCCGAGGTCGGCGAGGTAGGGGACCAGCTCCTCGACGTCGGCCAGGGTGAAGCCCTTGCCGTCGGGGTCGGACTCCGGCGTGCGGAGCTGCACGCGGTAGGTGCTGGACAGTGCCTCCGCCCGCCGCAGCGGGCGGGTCGGTGCCACGGTCTCGGTGCCGGCGTCCACCATGGTCAGCTGATCCGCTGGAGGACGATCGTGCTGCGCTCCGCGACCGTGATCGTGCCGTCGGAGGGCAACTCGTCGTCGCGCTTCCCGGCGTGGCTCGCGGTGTCCAGGACCACCGACCACGACTGCGCGTACTCCTCGCCGAGCAGCGAGAAGTCGATGGGCTCGTGGTGGGCGTTGAACAGCAGGAGGAACGAGTCGTCCACGATCCGCTGGCCGCGCTCGTCGGGCTCGTGGATGCCCTCGCCGTTGAGGTAGACGGCGAGCGACTTGCCGAACCCGGAGTCCCAGTCCTTGCTCGTCATCTCCGAGCCGTCGGGGCGGAACCAGCCGATGTCCTGCGGGTCCTCCTCGCCGCGCAGCGGGGAGCCGAAGAAGCGGCGCCGGCGGAACACCGGGTGGTCGCGGCGCAGGTGGATGAGGGTGCGGGTGAACTCGAGGAGGTCCTCCTTCTCCTCGTCGAGCTCCCAGTTCATCCACGAGATCTCGTTGTCCTGGCAGTAGACGTTGTTGTTGCCGCCCTGGGTGCGGGCGATCTCGTCGCCGTGCGCGAGCATCGGGGTGCCCTGCGACAGGATGAGCGTGGTGAGCATGTTGCGGCGCTGGCGGTGCCGCAGGTCCAGCACCACCGGATCGTCGGTCGGGCCCTCGACGCCGCAGTTCCACGAGCGGTTGTGGCTCTCGCCGTCCTGGCCGTCCTCGCCGTTGGCGTCGTTGTGCTTCTCGTTGTACGAGACCAGGTCGTTGAGCGTGAAGCCGTCGTGGGCGGTGACGAAGTTGATCGAGGCGGTGGGGCGCCGGCCGGTGTGCTCGTAGAGGTCCGAGGACCCGGTGAGGCGCGAGGCGAACTCGCCGAGCGTGGCGGGCTCGCCGCGCCAGAAGTCGCGGACGGTGTCGCGGAACTGGCCGTTCCACTCGGTCCACAGCGGCGGGAAGTTGCCCACCTGGTAGCCGCCCTCGCCGACGTCCCACGGCTCGGCGATGAGCTTGACCTGGCTCACGACCGGGTCCTGCTGCACGAGGTCGAAGAACGCCGACAGCTTGTCCACGTCGTGCAGCTCGCGGGCCAGGGTGGAGGCGAGGTCGAAGCGGAAGCCGTCGACGTGCATCTCGGTGACCCAGTAGCGCAGGGAGTCCATGATGAGCTGCAGCGCGTGCGGGTGCCGGACGTTGAGGCTGTTGCCGGTGCCCGTGTAGTCCATGTAGTGCTGCTCGTCGCCCTCGACGAGGCGGTAGTAGGCCTGGTTGTCGATCCCGCGGAAGCAGATCGTGGGCCCCATGTGGTTGCCCTCGGCGGTGTGGTTGTAGACCACGTCCATGATGACCTCGATGTTGGCCTCGTGGAAGGCGCGCACCATGGCCTTGAACTCGGTGACCGCGTCGCCGGGCTTGTCGGAGAACGCGTACTCGTTGTGCGGCGCGAGGAAGCCGAAGGTGTTGTACCCCCAGTAGTTGCGCAGGCCCATGTCGAGCAGGCGCTGGTCCTGCATGAACTGGTGGCACGGCATGAGCTCGATCGCGGTCACGCCCAGCTTGGTGAGGTGCTCGATGATCGACGGGTGGCACAGCCCGGCGTAGGTGCCGCGCATCTCGGCGGGGACGTCGGGGTGCAGCTCGGTCATGCCCTTGACGTGGGCCTCGTAGATGACCGTGTTGTGGTACTCGTGCCGCGGCGCCCGGTCGTGGCCCCAGTCGAAGAACGGGTTGACGACGACCGTGGTCATGGTGTGGCCGAGCGAGTCGTCGGTGTTGCGCTGCGAGGGGTCGTCGAGGTCGTAGCTGTGCAGGCTGGGGTCACCGTCGAAGGCGCCGTCGAACGCCTTGCCGTACGGGTCGAGGAGGAACTTGGAGGGGTCGCAGCGCAGGCCCTTCTCCGGCTCGTACGGGCCGTGGATGCGGTAGCCGTAGCGCTGGCCCGGGGCCACGCCCAGGAGGTAGCAGTGCCAGATGTGGCCGTCGACCTCGGTGAGCTCGATGCGCTCCTCGCGGCCCTTCTTGCTGATGAGGCACAGCTCCACCCGCTCTGCGACCTCGGAGAAGACTGCGAAGTTGGTGCCCGTGCCGTCGTAGGTGGCGCCGAGGGGGTAGGCGTGTCCGGGCCAGGCGCGGACGAGCTCGGGCGTGGACGTGGAGGCGTCGTGGTCAGTCACGTCCACCAAGGGTAGTGCCTCGCGCCACCGGAGCAGCCGTGCGCGCCGGTGGCGCTCACCACCAACCGGTCGCCGCGCCCAGCTGACGGCCCAGTTCGACCGACGCCGAACGCACCCACGTGCCCGAGAGATGGTGCGAGTCGTGGTAGACGATCACGTTGCCCACGACCACGGGACAGTTCTCGGGATCACAGAGACCGTCGGTGAGGTCGAGGAGGTGTACCCCCTCCACCCCCGCCGCGGCGAGCGAGGCCGGGTTGATCGCCGAGATGGACAGCTCGCGCGGCATGCCGCACTCGACGGGGGTGCCGCCGTCGCCGAGGCAGTCGTTCGCCCGGACGGTGCCGTGGCCGGTGTTGAGCCACGGGGTGTCGCGCACGGCCAGGACGCCCATGCCCTGCTCGGTCAGTGCCCGCCACAGTTCGATGTATTGGCGGGGCGTGACGTCGGGCCCGAGCGCGCCGACGGGGCGGCTGGCGGTGGTGAAGACGTAGTCGGGGGCGAGGCCCGCGAGCGCGGCCAGGGCGAGGGGCGTCCACTCGGTGCAGCCCTCGTACAGCTCGCCCTCGCCGTCGGACACGGTGGCGTCGAGGGTGAGCGGGCAGCCCATCTTGAGGACGGTGACCACGCGGAAGCCGTAGTGCTGCCCGAGCTCGTCGAGGCCGGTGATCCAGTGCTCGGAGTGCGACCCGCCCACGATGGCGATGGTGCGCTCGGCCTCCGGCTCCCCGTAGACGCACAGCTCCACCTCGATGGAGCCGAAGTCCGAGATGCACCCGTCCATGGTGCTCGCGGGCAGGTCGTGCACGACCTGCACGGGGGAGGGCAGGTAGGTGACCCCGTCCGGGACGGGGAGGTCCTCGAGGTAGGCGCGGGCGCCGGGGTGCTCGGGGTCGTTGAGGGCGTCCACGAAGGGCACGGCGGAGCGGGAGGAGGCGGTCACCGTCCACCAGGTGATGGTGCCGGCACAGCCCACGGCGGCGACGACGACGAGGGCGGTCGCCACCGCGAAGCGGTTGCGCTCCCGGGCCGTGCGGATCGGGCGCTTGAGTCTCGCGTCCCGGGCCCGCGCCGCCGGGGTGGACCGTCCGCGTGCGCGGCTGGCCATCCGGAGCGGCTTCTCGACGTACTTCTCGGTGAGCAGCGCCAGGACGACCGACACGCCGATGATGGTGAGCCCGGCGGTCAGCGACACCCCCGTCTCGCGCTTGTACGAGAGCCAGAGGATGAGCAGCGGCCAGTGCCACAGGTAGAGCGAGTAGGCGATGTCGCCCAGCCGCCGGAAGAGGCGTCCCGAGAGGATCCAGGCGACAGGGTCACGCCACGGCCGCAGGCGCTCGCCCTCCGGGAGGTTGCCGCCGAGGATGATGAGCAGCGCGCCCCCGATGGGGTACCAGGCCAGGGGGCCGGGGAAGTGGAGGGCGCCGTCGATGACGAAGCCGCAGCTCACGATGAGCGCCAGTCCCGCGACGGTGGTGAGCCAGCGGAGCGGCCACGGCAGGACGATGCCCGCCAGCAGGACGGCCACGAGCCCGCCCACGAGGAGCTCCCACATGCGGGCGCCGGTGTCGTAGTAGTTCCACGCCTGGTTGATCTCCTGGCCCCGGATACCCCACCACACGGATCCGGCGGTGCCGGCGGCCACGACGGCCACGAGGAACCACTTGGGGGTCCCGCGCCGGATCACGAGCCGCCACAACGCGGTGAGCCCGAGGACCACGGCGAGGGTCACCACGTAGAACTGGCCCTGGACCGACATCGACCACAGGTGCTGCATCGGCGAGATGGTCGCGTCGGCCGCCGCGTAGTCCTGCGAGGTCAGCGCCAGTTTCCAGTTCTGGAAGTACAGCAGGCTCGCCACGGCCTCGTCGAAGATCGCGGACCACTGCGTCTGGGGCTTGATGAGCACGGTGCCCAGGAGGGTCGCGGCCACCGTGACCACCAGGGCCGGCAGCAGGCGCCGGGCCAGCCGCGTGAGGTGCGGCAGCGGGTTGATCGGCGTGGTCGGATCGCCGGCCCCGCGGAGCAGGGAACCCACAAAGAAGAAGCCGGAGAGGGCGAGGAACACGTCGACGCCGCCGGAGACACGCCCCATCCAGACGTGGAACACCACGACGAGCGCGATGGCGAGCCCGCGCAGGCCGTCGATGTCGTGGCGGTAGCCCAGAGACCGGCGGCGCCTACGGGCAGGCTCGGTCGGTGTGGGGGTGGCCACTGGCGGGTACTTCCTGACGAATCGACGGCGTGTCCGGGCGTGCCCGGTCCGGCTCCCGCAGCTGCGCGGCGCTCGGCGGAGTCGGGTCCGATTACACCACAGACGGCGCGCGGGTCCCGCGTTGGTACAGTCCGGCGCATGGACAGCCCGTCGTCGATCCCGAGCGTGAACAGCGCTCCGGGAGAGGTACTCCGGCTGGACGCCGAGCATGTGTGGCACCCGTACGGCGCCTTCCCCCCGAGCACCACTCCGCTCGAGGTGGTGGGGGCGCGCGGCGTGCGCCTCGAGCTGGCGGACGGGCGTCGCCTGATCGACGGGATGAGTTCGTGGTGGGCCGCCGTGCACGGCTACCGGCACCCGCATCTCGACGCCGCCGCGCACGCGCAGATCGACCGGATGAGCCACGTGATGTTCGGCGGGCTCACCCACGAACCGGCCGTGCGCCTGGCGGCGCGACTGGCGGCGATGGCGCCGGGCGCGGGGACGACGAGCGCCCTCGACAAGGTGTTCCTGTGCGACTCCGGATCTGTGGCGGTCGAGGTGGCCGCCAAGATGGCGATCCAGTACCAGCGCTCCGTCGGCCGCCCGGGCCGGACCCGGCTGGCCACCTGGCGCGGTGGTTATCACGGCGACACCATGACCCCCATGAGCGTGTGCGACCCCGACGGGGGGATGCACGCAATGTGGACCGGGGTGCTGCCGGCGCAGGTCTTCGCGTCCGCTCCGCCCACCGACTACCGGGAGGACTACGCCCGCGAGCTCACCGCCCTCGTCCGGGCGCACGCCGACGAGCTCGCCGCGGTGATCGTCGAGCCGGTGGTCCAGGGCGCCGGAGGGATGCGCTTCCACGACCCGGCGTATCTGCGCGATCTCCGCGAGGTCTGTGACGAGACCGGGGTCCTGCTGATCTTCGACGAGATCGCGACCGCCTTCGGGCGCACCGGAACGCTCTTCGCCGCCGACCACGCGGGCGTCGCCCCCGACGTGATGTGCGTGGGCAAGGCCCTGACCGGGGGTTACCTCACGCTGGCCGCCACGCTGGCCACCACGGCGATCGCCGACGCGATCAGCGCGGGCGAGGCCGGCGGCCTGGCCCACGGGCCGACGTTCATGGGCAACCCCCTGGCGTGCGCGGTCGCGGGAGCCTCGCTCGACCTCGTCGACGAGGGGGAGTGGCGCACCCGTGTCCCGCAGATCGAGGCGCAGCTGCGGGACGGCCTCGCGCCGGCCCGGGACCTGCCCTGGGTGCGGGAGGTGCGCGTACTGGGGGCGATCGGCGTGGTGCACCTCGACCGGCCGGTCGATATGGCCGCCGTCACCGACGCCGTCGTGGCCGAGGGGGTGTGGCTGCGGCCCTTCCGCGACCTCGTCTACACCATGCCCCCGCTGGTGTGCAGCGACGACGAGGTGGCCGCGATCTGTCGCGCAGCGCTGGCCGGCGCACGCGCCGCCGGCCCCGTCGGCGGCTGACCGCTTCTCGCCCTCTCCTTCCTGCCCTCGCCGGGCTTTCCTGCCCTCGCCGGGCTTTTGTGCTGGTGGCGGGTGGTTTCCCGATCGTGTCGTACCCGTGTCGTACCATCGGGATGTATCGAACAGGTGAGCGAGTCCGGGGGTTGTGATGGCGGTTCGGGGGTCGGGCGCGGGGGTGCCGGAGTCCTCGCCGGCGTGTGGGTTCGGCGGGGATCCGGGGGACCTGGCGCAGGTGGTGCGTCAGCGGCATCGGGCGGAGGCGAGGGAGTGGCTGGCCCTGTTCCGGGCGTTCGGTCAGGAGGAGTCCCGGCTGTCCCGGGAGCGGGCGGGGGCTCTGGCACCGGGGCTCGAGCGGCTGCGGGCGGATGCGGCGGCGGCGACGTGTGCGCGGTGGTGTGTGGCGGCGCCGGTGACGGCGGCGACGATGCGGTATCGGTTGCGGGCGGCGGTGCAGTTGTTCGAGCACCTGCCGTTGCTGGCCGAGGCGTTCCTGGAGGGGGTGGTCTCGGCACAGGTGGTCAAGCAGATCGTGGAGCGGACCTATGAGGTCGATCCGCAGGTGTTGCCTGCGCTGGATGCGGCGGTGCGTGGTGAGGTGGTCGAGCCGATCGCCGCCGGGGTGCGGTTCGCGGCCAAGGCGTTGGATGCGGCGGTGGACGCGCTGGTGGCGCTGATGGATCCGGACGGGGTGCGCACGGTGCGGCGCACCGCGCGGGCCGGTGTCGGGGTGGGGCTGGCGGCGTTGCGTGGTGGGGTGGCGCAGGTGCAGGCGGTGATGCCGGGCGCGGCCGGGGCGGCGGTGTTCGCCACGGTGGATGCCTTGGCCCGCCGGTTGCACGGGCGTCGGCCACGGGACGAGCACGGTAAGCGGCTGCCCCTGGGGCAGTGTCGGGCGGTGGCGCTGCTGGTGCTGACCGCCGGCCGTGGGGCGGTGGCGGCGGCGGAGCTGACCGAGCAGGCGCTGGTGGTGCTGGCCGAGGAGCTCGACGCGGTGGCCGGGGCGGTTCCGGATCGGGCGCAGGTGACGGTCACGGTGCACACCGGTGCCGAGGCCGCCGCCCGGCCGGCGGACGGGCTGATGGTGTGGATCGCCCGACTGGGGCTGCTGCCGGCGTCCGCGGCGGCGGGGCTGCTGGCCCGGACCCGGCGCGAACCGCCCCGCCCCGGCCCGGCCGACCAACTGCGCCCGGCGGATCCGCTGTCGTGGCTGGGCGCGCCACTGACCCCACCGGACCCGCGGGCCTCGGCCGAACACGCGCTCGCCGAGCGCGACGATCCCGATCGGGTGGCGGAGCTCAATCGCGCCGAGCGGCGGGCCCTGGCGCGGCTGGCCCGGGACCGGGTTCCCGGGTACGCGTTGCGGTACCGGATTCCCGACTGGCTCAGAGTCCGCGTCCGGCAGCGGGACGGGTGTTGCAGGTTCCCGGGGTGTGGGGTGCCCGCGGCAGATTGCGACGTCGATCATCTCGAGCCGTTCCTGCACCGCGATCCGATCTCGGGTGGGTGGACCGTGGAGTTGAACCTGGGGTGTCTGTGTCGGCGGCATCACCGGGTCAAGACCCGTGACAGGTGGACGATCACCACCGATCTGCAGGGGGTGTTCACCTTCACCGCCCCCGACGGCGCCACGGCGGTGACCTATCCGGCCGGTCCGGCCGAGGCCGTCGGCACCGCCGAGCAGATCTTCGGCCCGCCGGAGCCGAGGCCCCCGGACCCCGGCGACCCGGGGTGCCGCATCGACACCCTCACCGACACCGAACTCGCCGCCGAGATGGCGCGGGAGAAACTCCTCGACGACGTCTACGACGACACCGCGCACGAACACGTCTGGACCGACCACGAAC
>DUTZ01000019.1 GCA_012841845.1 Actinomycetales bacterium
CAGCCGGGCACCGGCGGCGCGGGCTCGCCGGGGGCGGCGGGCTCCGGGGCCGCGGTGGGCGTGCCCTCCCAGCCGTCGGGGCAGTGCTCCGGTGGCGTGGGGGGCTCGATCGTGGGCTCCGGCCGGTGGATCTCCGGCAGGTCGGCGGGCAGCGGGTAGGCGTTGACGGCGTAGCCGTGGGCCCACGCGTTGACGTTGGCCACGTAGGCCAGCGAGTTGTTGTACGCGAGGATCGCGCGGGTCCGGGCGGCCGGGTCGTTCATCGACCCGCCCTGGTTGCACAGCAGGGTGGCCGCGGCGAGGGCGCCGTCGTAGATGTTGTTGGGATCGGCGACGCCGTCGTCGTTGCCGTCGCGGCCCAGGGTGGCCCACGTCGAGGGGATGAACTGGACCGGGCCGACCGCGCGGTCGTATTCCGCGTCGCCGTCGAAGCGGCCGCCGTCGGTGTCCTTGATGACGGCCGTGCCGGGCAGCGAGCCGTCGAGCCGCGGCCCGAGGATGCGGCCGATCGTGTTGCCGTGGGCGTCGAACCGGCCGCGGCCCTGGTTGGACTCGACCTGGCCGATGCCGGCGAGCAGCGTCCAGTCCAGCTCACAGGCGGGCTGTTCGGCGCGGAGCCGGTCGGCGGCGCGGTGGTAGGCGTCGAGCGCGATGCCGGGGATCCCGAGCGGGCCGTCGGGGATGGTGGCGGGCGGGATGTGCGCGGCGCCGGGGTCGTCGGATTCCTCGGACTCCTCGGCCGGGGGCGGCGGGGTCTCCGACGACGTGGGCGACGCCGTGGGGGAGTCGGAGGTGGTCGGAGCGGGGGTCGAGGTCTCGGCGACCTGGGCCACGGCCGGGGCCTCGGACGGGCCGTGGTCGAGGCTCAGGCCCACCGCGGCGAGCGTCACGATGGCGCCCGCGGTCACGGCGGCGCTGGTGAGCACCCTGCGGTCGGCGTTGTGCGCGAGGTGGCGCAACGTTCCCCCTACTGCGTTCTCGACGGCGGCGTTCGCGGCGTCCGCCGACGGGGCGGGGCCGGTGTCCGGACCGGGAGGGCGTCGGCGACGGAGCCGACGTTACCCCCGTCCTTCTCCGTGTGAATCGCCTTTGGGGTGATCGGTGTTACTCCCGTTGCCGCCGAGGCCCGCGAGCAGGGTCTCGATCCGCTCGACGGCGTCGCGGAGGTCGTCCAGTTCGCGGCGCAGGTAGTCGCGGGTCACCGTCTCGCCCACGGACAGGCGCACCGAGGCCAGCTCGCGGGCGAGGAACTCCGTGTCGGCCTTGGTCTGCGTGGCGCGCAGCCGGTCCTCCTGCAGCGAGGCCTTGTCGCGGTCCTCCTGGCGGTTCTGGGCCAACAGGATGAGCGGCGCCGCGTAGGCGGCCTGGGTGGAGAACGCGAGGTTGAGCAGGATGAAGGGGTAGGGGTCGAAGCGCCACGCCACCACCACGATGTTGATCGCGATCCACACCACCACGACGACCGTCTGGATCATGAGGTAGCGGCCGGTGCCGAAGAACCGGGCGATGGCCTCGCTGTAGCGGCCGACGGCGTCGGAGTCGAAGCTGATCCGGGGGCGCCGGGAGGTGACCGGTGTGGAGAGGGACGAGCGCGGCTGCGGTTCGGTCACGGGCGGGCCTCCCTCTCGTCGTGCAGATCCATGTCGCGCCAGTCCTCGGGGAGCATGTGGTCGAGGAGGTCGTCCACGGCGACCGCCCCGAGCAGGTGCCCCTCGTCGTCCACGACCGGGCCGCAGACGAGGTTGTAGGTGGCGAAGAACCGGGTGACCGACTCCACGGAGTCGGTGGGCCGGAGCGTGGACAGGCTGGTGTCCACGGTCTCGGCGACCATCGTCGAGGGCAGTTCGCGCAGCAGGGCCTGGATGTGGACGCAGCCGAGGTACCGGCCGGTCGGGGTGGCGGTGGGGGAGCGGACCACAAAGACGAGGCTGGCGAGCGCCGCGCTGAGGTCCGGGTTCCGGCAGTGCGCGAGCGCCTCGGCCACGGTCGTCTGCGGCGACAGGATGATCGGCTCCGGCGTCATGAGGCCGCCCGCGGTGTCGGCGTCGAAGGACAACAGCCGGCGGACGGGCGCGGAGTCCTCGGGGTTCATGCGCTCGAGGAACGACTCGGCGTCCTTGGCGGGGAGTTCGCCCAGCAGGTCGGCGGCGTCGTCGGGCTCCATCGCCTCGAGGACGTCCGCCGCGCGCTCCAGCTCGAGCCGGGTGACGATCTCCGTCTGCTCGTCGTGCGGGAGCTCCTGGAGGATGTCGGCGAGCCGCTCGTCGTCGAGGGTTCGGGCCACCTCGAGGCGGCGGTTCTCGGGCAGTTCGCGCAGCGCGTGGGCCACGTCGGCGGGACGCATGTCGGCGTACTGCTCCACGAGGCTCGCCGCACCGTGCTCGGGGGTGCCGATCGCGTCGTCGTCGAGGCCCCGGATCCGGCTCCAGGCGACGATCGCCACCGGGCCGCGGCGCCCGAGCGGTCTGCGGGAGCGGCGGGGG
>DUTZ01000020.1 GCA_012841845.1 Actinomycetales bacterium
ACCCGGGGGGTGCCGGCGCGACCGGCGGCGCCCCGCTCCCCACGGTGGGCAGCCACTACGACCAGATCCTCGCCGACCATCCGGACTTCCCCGCCCAGTCCTCCGGCGAGGTCTCCGGGGACCGGACGGTGCTGCGCTGGCGGGGCGGTGACTGGGTCTTTGCGAACGACGGCACCCTCGTCGACGCCCCGACCGGCGCCCGGGAGGGGGCCCGAGGCGAGGACGACCCCGGCGCCGACGACAAGGCCGGGCCGCTGCCCGACCGGCCGCAGCTGGGCGAGGGGGTCCCGCCGTGCGAGTCGCGGGTCCACGCCCGTGAGGACGTCCCGCACCCCACGTACGGCACCGTCCGCGTGTTCCTCTCGACGCTGCCCGGGCAGGAGGACTTCGGCTGCATCACCGCCTCCGCCCCCGGCGGCGAGACCATCTTCCACGCCCGGGTCGACGTCGTGGGCCCCGAGCAGCTGGAGTTCGCGGACCCGGTGACCGACGACGCCACCGGCAACTCCTTCGTCACCTACAACCCGGGGCGCTACGACGGCGTCTTCGTGCTCATCCCCACCCCGACGGGGTTCGTCGCCCCGGAGGACACCGACGCGCAGTATTTCCAGTCCGACGGACGGGTCCGCTACTACTCGGCCAGGGTCGTGGAATCCGACTCCGGTGGGCCCGCCGCCATCAGCGAGGAGATCAACACCTGCGTGCCCGACTGCGCGGCGGCCAACTACCGGCACCGGCTCCTCACGTGGGACGGCTCCGCCTACTCCTGAGCCGGTGGCCCCGTCAGGCCCGGCAGGCCCCGTCAGGCCCGGCAGGCCCCGTCAGGCCCCGCCGTCGCCGACCGTCGACCGCTCGTCCGGCTGACCCGGGATCGGCACGCTCGCCTCGAGGAACAGGCCGCGCGCCTCGACGCACAGGCGGTCACCGGCGTGGATGGTGGCGTGGGTCCACGTCTTGCGGCCGTCGATCTCGGCGACCCACGACCGGAAGCTCAACGGCTGTAGCAGCGGGGTGGGCGAGCGGTAGTCGATCTCGTAGTGGGCCGTCATCCCGAACCGGTCGGCCCAGTGGTTGGCGAAGCCCATCATGTGGTCGATGATCAGCGCGCTGATCCCGCCGTGCACACATCCGGGCGGGCCCTGGTAGGCGATCCCCAACGTCTCCTCGGCCCACACCGAGCCGTCGTCACAGCCGTAGAAGAGCACCGGCGGGGCGATGGGGTTCTCCTGGCCGCCCACCGGGTTGGCGCGGCGCGACCCGGCGCCGGACCACATGTTCTCCAGGCGCGTCCGCGGGTCGGGCACGCGGGGCTCGAGCAGGTCCGCCGCGCGGGCGAGGGTGTCCGCGACGTCGCCGAGCTCGACCCCCGAGTGCGCCAGACCCGCGATGGACTCGCGCAGGCGGCGCAACTCGGCCACCGCCCGGTCGAGATCCGGGTCCGGGGTGGGCAGCTCGGCCACGGGCACGGGGTCGAACCGGTCGCCCAGCTCCTCCCGCACGGTCTTGAGCTGGAAGGTGTCCACCCCGGGGATCCGGGGCAGGGGGCCGCGGCTGATCCCCGGCGTGTCGGTGTCGTTGGCCATATGCTGGAGCCTATGTCGACGACCGTCAGCACGCCTCACCACCCCGCACCCTTCGACCCGGCGACCTTCGACACGGCCGCCTACGGCCCGTGGGCCCTCGTCGTGGGAGGCAGCGAGGGCGTGGGCGCCGAGATCGCGCTCCACCTCGCCGACGCGGGCGTCTCCTCCGTCCTCGTGGCCCGCAAGCCCGGGCCCCTCGAGGAG
>DUTZ01000340.1 GCA_012841845.1 Actinomycetales bacterium
CCGAGCGCCATGTCCTCCTCGATCTGGGGGGCACGGCTGATCCACTCCCCCAGCCGCTGGGCATAGATGAGGGCATCGTCAGCGAGCGCCTCCACGAGAGGTGCGTGGAGGGCAGGTGGGGTGATCATGACCGGGGTCCCCGCGAGGTATCGGAGCGAAGAATGAGCGGAGAACGTCGTGGGGTGGTCATAGGTACTCCACGTCCTCGGGGACGTCATAGAACGTGGGGTGGCGATAGACCTTGTCGGCGGCCGGGTCGAAGAAGGAGTCCTTCTCCTCCGGCGAGCTCGCGGTGATCGAGGCGGCCGGGACGACCCAGATCGAGACACCCTCCTGGCGGCGGGTGTACAGGTCGCGGGCGTTGTGCAGGGCGAGCACGGCGTCCGGGGCGTGCAGCGAGCCGACGTGGCTGTGCGACAGTCCGCGCTTGGCGCGCACGAACACCTCCCAGAGCGGCCAACCGTCCGTGCTCATGCAGCACCCGCCTCGGCGGCAGCGGCAGCCCGTCGCTCGGCGTAGGCCACGGCGGCCTCGCGGACCCAGGCGCCCTCCTCATGGGCGCGAACCCGGTGCGCCATCCGCTGCGCGTTCATCGGGCCGTCACCCGACAGGACACGCTTGAACTCGGCCCAGTCCACCTCGCCGAAGTCATAGTGGCCGCGCTCCTCGTTCCATCTCAGGTCCGGGTCGGGCAGGGTGATGCCGATGCGCTCGGCCTGCGGGACGGTCATGTCGACGAACTTCTGGCGGAGGTCGTCGTTGCTGAACCGCTTGATCCCCCACGCCATCGACTGGGCGGTGTGCCCCTTGGAGGCGTCCTCGCCGGAGTCCGGCGGACCGAACATCATCAGCGATGGCCACCACCACCGGTTGGCGGCATCCTGGGCCATAGCCTTCTGCTCGGCGGTCCCCCGGGCCAGCACCCAGAGGATCTCGAAGCCCTGCCGCTGGTGGAAGGACTCCTCCTTGCAGACCCGGATCATCGCCCGCGCATACGGCCCGTAGGAGCAGCGGCACAGCGGCACCTGGTTCATGATCGCCGCGCCGTCGACGAGCCAGCCGATCGCCCCGACGTCGGCCCAGGTGAGCGTCGGGTAGTTGAAGATCGAGGAGTACTTCTGCCGGCCCGTGTGCAGCCGGTCGAGCAGCTCCTCGCGGGTGACGCCGAGCGTCTCGGCAGCGGAGTACAGATACAGCCCGTGGCCGGCCTCGTCCTGGACCTTGGCCATGAGGATTGCTTTGCGCCGCAGCGACGGGGCGCGCGAGATCCAGTTCCCTTCCGGCTGCATGCCGATGATCTCGGAGTGCGCGTGCTGGGCGATCATCCGGATGAGCGTCGAGCGATAGGCCTCCGGCATCGCGTCGCGTGGCTCGATCCGCTGGTCCGCGTCGATGAGTCCGTCGAAGTAGCCCTCGAGGTCGGCAGCCTCCGCGGCGTTCAGGGGCTCGTCGCGCCGGGGCAGCCGGTCCTTGCCGGACTCGCCAGCCGCGTCATCGGGGCCGTAGTCGTTGCCGTACATGTCCCCACTATCTCATCCTGCCGTCTCACCTGCTGGACACCAGCGGCGAGTCCCGTTCGTGGACCGAGACGCCTCACGTCGACGAGGGATGAGAGGCTGAGCGGGTGAGTCACGACCACAGCCACGAGCACGACCATGCTCACGGAGCCGTCCCCCGACCAACACCCGGCCCCCTCGCCGACGCCAGTGTCCGCCGGGCCGGCCCGAACGACGCCCCCGCCGTCGGGATCGTCCAGGAGGCGGTCTGGCGGCAGACCTTCGGGCCGCGGGTGCCGGAGCAGATCGCCGAGCAGTTCACCGCCGCGGGTTTCGCGAGCGCCTGGCGGCGCTCCCTCGCCTCCCCTCCACCCGGCGTCTGGACGCTGCTCGTCGCGTGCGCCGGAGAACAGATCGTGGGGTATGCGGCGCTCGGCCCCTCCCAGGACCTCGACGGAGAGCCGACCACCGGGGCGCTCCTCGAGCTGGGCGTCCACCCGGACGGCCGCCGCAGCGGCCACGGCTCACGCCTGCTCAACGCGAC
>DUTZ01000341.1 GCA_012841845.1 Actinomycetales bacterium
AGACCACGGAGCCGCGGCGCGACGACGACGAGGTCGACGCAGCCCTGGTGCTCCGCTGCGCGCCGGATTTCGCGGCCGGACGTCGTCCACCGGGGGCACGGGTCGATCGCGTGCTCGAGCTGGATGCCATGGGTGTCACTCTAGCCTCTGGGGATCCCATTGGTAACAGCAGCCACAGGCGCGCCGTGTGCTCAGATCCCCCGGGACACCGCCAGCACCGCCTCGATACCGTCCTCGGGGCCGGAGACGTCCACGTGCACCGCGTCGCGGCCGAACGCCCAGAGCAGCATCTCGACCGGCGCGGCGGTCACGCTCACGACCGGCGCGACGGCCGCTCCGGTGGTGACCGCGCGGCCACGCTCGAGCCGCACCCCCGGCGGGGTGGTCAGCTCGATCCTGGCGGGGACGCGGCGCAGGACGGTCCGTGCGACGGTGGTCGCCAGGGACCAGATGCGGTCGAGGTCCTCCGTGCCGAACTCCCGCTCGCTCCACACCTCTCCCGCGCGCAGGACGTCCTCGTGGTGCACGAGGTACTCCGCGGCGTTGGCCACCTGGTCGGCGTAACGGAACGGCGAGTACCAGGGGGCGCCGCCGTCGATCCGGTCGAGCAACTCGTCCCAGTCCCGGTCGGCCTCGCGGAGCCGTAGCTCCTCGAGCCGGGGCGCGAGGGCGGGGACGAGCACGCCGGCCGCCGCGTCGGGGCGCCCCTCCCGCACCACGAGGTGCGCGGCGAGGTCCCGGGTGGTCCAGCCCTCGCACAGGGTGGGCGCGTCCGGCCCCGCGGCCCGCAACGAGCGCACCAGTGCGCTGCGTTCGCGGCGGGCCAGCGTCGGCCGATCGGAACCCATGGGACTCAGCCCTCGCCGGAGCCCGAGGTGATGACGGTGGGCACGATCATCGGCTTGCGGCGCCACTTGTCGGCCACCCAGCGGCCGACCGTGCGGCGCACCGCCTGGGCCAGGCGGTACGGATCGGTCTCGCCCTCGCCCGCGAGGTCCCAGAGGGCGTTCTCGACGAGGTCCACGACGGGGGCGAGCGCGCCCGGCTCGTCGGTGAAGCCCTTGCCGATGATCTGCGGCTTGCTCACCGGGCGGCCGGTGCGCGGGTCGACCACGACGGTGGCCACGATGAACCCGTCCTCGCCGAGGACGGTGCGGTCCGCGAGCACGGTGTCGCCGACGTCGCCGGTGGACAGTCCGTCCACATAGAGGTTGCCGACCGGGATCTGACCCACGACGGAGGCCTTGCCGTCGACCAGCTCCACCACCACGCCGTTCTGCGCGAGCACCACGTTGCCCTCCGGCACGCCGGTGGCGATCGCGAGCGCCTTGTTGGCGCGCAGGTGGCGCCACTCGCCGTGCACCGGCATGGCGTTCTTGGGCCGGACGGCGTTGTAGATGAACAGCAGCTCGCCGGAGTAGCCGTGCCCGGAGACGTGGACGTCGGCGTCGCGCCCGGTGATCACGTGGACGCCCATCTGCGACAGGCTGTTCATCACGCCGAAGACGGCCTCCTCGTTGCCCGGGACGAGCGACGAGGAGAAGATCACGGTGTCGCCCTCGGAGAGGTTGACCTGCCGGTGCTCGCGGCGCGCCATCCGCGACAGGCCGGCCATCGACTCGCCCTGCGTGCCGGTGGTCACCACGACGAGCTTCTCGGCGGGCAGCTTGGCGGCCGAGTCCATGTCGACGATGACGTTCGACGGGTCGGTGAGCAGGCCCATCTCCAGCGCGATCTCCATGTTGCGGAGCATCGAGCGGCCGTTGAGCGCCACCTTGCGGCCGGCGGCGGCAGCGGCGTCGATGGCGGACTGGACGCGGTAGACGTTCGAGGCGAAGCAGGCCACCACGACGAGCTCGCGCGCGTCGCCGATGAGCCGCTCGAGCGCGGGCAGCACGCCGGCCTCCGACGGGCTGATCCCGGGCGTGGTGGCGTTGGTGGAGTCCACCAGCAGCAGATCGATGCCCTCGTCGCCGAAGCGCGACATCTTGGGCAGGTCGGTGGGCCGCTTGTCGGTGGGCAGCTGGTCGAGCTTGATGTCGCCGGTCATCATCACCGAGTTGCCCCCGGCGGTGATCACCACGCCGAGGCACTCGGGGATCGAGTGGTTGACGTCGTAGTAGCGGACCTCGAACGCCCCGAACGAGGAGACGCTGGCCTCGTCGACCTCGTGGAACACCGGCTTGATGCGGTGTTCGCGGCACTTGGCCGCCACCAGGGCGAGGGTGAACTTGGAGCCGACGACCGGGATGTCCGGCCGGAGCTTGAGCAGGAACGGGATGGCGCCGATGTGGTCCTCGTGGCCGTGCGTGAGCACGAGCGCCTCGACCTGCTCCAGGCGGTCCTCGATGTGCCCGAAGTCCGGGAGGATGAGGTCGACGCCGGGCTCGGTGGAGCTCGGGAAGAGGACGCCGCAGTCCACGATGAGCAGCTTCGAGTTGTACTCGAACACCGTCATGTTGCGGCCGATCTCGGAGATGCCGCCGAGCGCGACGATGCGCATGGCGCCCTTGCGCGCCTTGGGCGGGCTGGGCAGCCGGACGGTCATGTCCGCGCCCTGCATCGTCACGAAGCCGCCGATGTCGGCCGTCGACGAGTCGCCGCGACCGCGGCCCCGACCACGCCCGCCGCGGCCCCGTCCGCCGCCCTGCGACGACCCCTGGCCGCCGGTGCCGGAGCCCTTGCGCCCCTGGCCACCGTTGCCGTTGCCGTCGCCGGAGGCCTTGGCGGACCGGGTACCGGACTTCGCGCCGGACTTCGTGCCGGAGGCGGAGGACCCGCCGCCGCGCGAGCCGGACGAACCGCGGCCGCGGGA
>DUTZ01000342.1 GCA_012841845.1 Actinomycetales bacterium
GACACCCCCGCGGACCTGGCCGGGCTGTCGCCGGCGCGCGTGGGGGACGCCACGGCCGCCGTCCTCGTGGCCCTCGCGGGCACGCTCCCCCCTCACGCCGCGGACGTTTCGGTCACAATGGTCCCGTGACCGCAGACGACCAGCCCGCCGAGCAGCTCCCCCGCCCCCGCGACCGCTACCTCAACCGCGAGCTCAGTTGGCTCGACTTCAACGCCCGGGTCCTGGCCCTGGCCGACGAGAAGGACCTTCCGCTGCTGGAGCGGGCCAAGTTCCTGGCGATCTTCGCGTCGAATCTCGACGAGTTCTACATGGTGCGCGTGGCCGGCCTCAAACGCCGCGACAAGACCGGCCTGTCGGTCCGCTCCGCCGACGGTCAGACCCCGGCCGAGCAGCTCGTGCGGATCAGCCACCGCACGCGCGAGCTAGTCGAGGAGCAGGCCCGGCTGTTCCACTCCGAGATCCGCCCCGCCCTCGAGGAGCACGGCATCCGGATCCTCGGCTGGGGCGAGCTCTCCGCGGACGAGCGCCTGTCCATGTCGGAGATGTTCCGGCACTCGATCTTCCCCGTGCTCACGCCGCTGGCGGTCGATCCGGCCCACCCGTTCCCCTACATCTCGGGGCTGAGCCTCAACCTGGCGGTGATCATCCGCGACGTGGACTCGGGCCTCGAGCACTTCGCCCGCGTCAAGATCCCCCACAACGTGCCGCGCTTCGTCCGCGTGGACCGCGGCGACGGCGACGAGTGCGCGTTCGTGCCGGCGGAGGAGATCATCGCCGCCCACCTGGGCGAGCTCTTCCAGGGCATGGAGATCGTCGAACACCACGTGTTCCGCGTGACCCGCAACGCGGACATGGAGGTCGAGGAGGACCGCGACGAGGACCTGCTCCAGGCGCTCGAGCGGGAGCTCGCCCGCCGACGGTTCGGCTCCGCGGTCCGCCTCGAGATCGCCGAGGACATGACGCCGCGGATGCTGCGGATCCTCCAGCACGAGCTGGACGTGGAGCCGGCCGACGTCGTCAAGGTCTCCGGCCTCATCGACCTCACGTGCCTGTGGCAGATCCACGGCATCGACCTGCCCGACCTCAAGGACCCGGCGATGGTGCCGGCCACCCCGCCGGCGTTCGGCGAGCGGGAGACGGTCCGCAACATCTTCTCCTCCCTCAAGGAGGGCGACGTCCTGGTCGAGCACCCCTACGACTCGTTCGCCACGACCGTCCAGCGCTTCATCGAGCAGGCGGCGGCGGACGACAACGTGCTGGCGATCAAGCAGACGCTGTACCGCACCTCCGGCGACTCCCCGATCGTCAACGCGCTCGTCGACGCCGCCGCCGCAGGCAAGCAGGTGGTGGCACTGGTCGAGATCAAGGCCCGCTTCGACGAGCAGAACAACATCCGCTGGGCGCGCGAGCTCGAGCAGGCCGGAGTGCACGTCGTCTACGGGCTCCTCGGCCTCAAGACCCACTGCAAGACGTGCCTCGTGGTCCGCAAGGAGGGCGACCGGCTCCAGCGGTACGCCCACATCGGCACGGGCAACTACAACCCCAAGACGGCCCGGCTCTACGAGGACGTGGGGCTGTTCACGGCCGACGAGGACGTGGTCTCAGACCTCACGGACCTGTTCAACCACCTCACCGGCTTCTCCAACGTCTCCAAGTACCGGCGGCTGCTCGTGGCGCCGGACGGGATCCGCTCGGGGATCATCGAGCGGATCGACCGGGAGATCGGCGCGGCCGCCGAGGGCCGCGAGGCGGGGATCCGCCTCAAGGCCAACGCGCTCGTCGACGAGCAGGTGATCGACGCCCTCTACCGCGCCTCCCAGGCCGGGGTTCCGGTGGAGATCGTCGTGCGCGGCATCTGCGCGCTCCGCGCGGGCGTCCCGGGACTCAGCGAGAACATCCACGTGCGCTCGATCCTCGGCCGCTTCCTCGAGCACTCCCGGATCCTGCACTTCCGGGCCGCGGACGAGGTGCTCATCGGCAGCGCCGACATGATGCACCGCAACCTCGACCGCCGCGTGGAGGTCATGACCACGGTCACCGACCCGCGCCTCAAGGGGCAGGTCCACCGGATCTTCGACTCCGCCCTCGACCCGCGGACCCGCAGCTTCCACCTCCAGCCGGACGCCTCGTGGACGCGGATGCCGGCGCCGGAGGACTGGGCGGGGTCGGTGGACCACCAGGAGCGCATGGCCGCCGAGCACGCGGGGTTCCGGCACCGATGAGCCCGTCCGGGAAGAACAAGAAGGGCACCCGCGTGCGGATCGTGCCCGCGGCCGGGGCCGTCCTGTACCGGATGGACGGGCACTCCCCCCGGTGCGCGGTGGTCCACCGTCCCCGCTACGACGACTGGTCGCTGCCCAAGGGCAAGGTCGACGCCGGGGAGTCGCTCCCCGTGACCGCGGTCCGCGAGATCGAGGAGGAGACCGGCTTCGCCTCGACCCTGGAGTTCCGGATCGGCACCACCGGGTACCCGCTCAAGGAGCACTCCCGCAAGGAGGTCACCTACTGGTCGGCACTCGCGCACGCCGGGAGCTTCGCCCCCAACGCCGAGGTCGACGAGATCCGCTGGCTCCCCGTGGACGAGGCCTCGGCCCTGGTCTCCTACCCGCTGGACCGCAAGATCCTCGCCCGCTTCGCGGCGGCACCGCGCGCGGACGGACTGCTGCTGCTCGTGCGCCACGCCCGCGCCGGGAACCGGTCGGAGTGGAGCGGCGACGACTCGCTACGGCCACTGGACAAGACCGGCCGCACGCAGGCCGAGATGCTGGCCCCCATGCTCCGCGCCTTCGGCGCGCGGCGGCTGTACAGTGCGCCGCGCGTGCGGTGCGAGCAGACCCTCGCCCCGCTCGCCGACGAGTTGGGGGCCACGGTCCGCTCCGAGCCCGCCCTGACCGACGAGGCGTACCTCGACGACCCGGCGGCCGCCCGCGAGCGGCTCCTCGCCCTGGTGTCGGGCAAGGGAGTCGCGGCGGTGTGTTCGCAGGGCACGGCGATCCCGGGCCTCGTCGACGACCTCGCGGCCGCCGCCGGCATCGAGGTCGAGGACCCCTCGACCAAGAAGGCCGGCACCTGGGCGCTCGGGTTCGACGGGGAGACGCTGGCGTACGCCGACTACTACGTGAGCCCGCTGCCGGTGCTCTGACCCCGCGGGTCAGGAGACGACGGCGCTCTCGCGCCCTACCCCGTTGCGGGACGAGCCGAACGCCTGGTGCGAGCTCGTCCGCTTGGCCGCGAGCCGGCCCTCCGGGAGCTTCTCGGTGCCCTGCACGACCGCCTTGAAGTACTGGCCCGGACGGAACGCGGGCGAGTAGGTGGGGGGCACCGGGATCGACTCCCCGGTGTGGGGGTTCCGCGCGACCCGGGCCGCCCGGGCCCGCTTCTCGAAGATGCCGAAGCCCATGATGGTGATCGACTCGCCGGACTCGACGGCGCGGACGATGATGTCGAGGGTGTTCTCCAGCGCCTCGGTGGCCAGCTGGTGATCACCGCCCAGGCGGTCTGCCAGCTCGGCGATGAGATCTGCCTTGTTCACGTGGGTATTCCCCCTTCGGATGAGTACACGGGTCCGACCGACGCGGACTGGGGAGCGTCGGCTGGATCCGGGAGCGCGGGATTCTCTCAGGGCTGCGCTCGCCGATAAGCATACTCACACGGGGATGCCGTTTCGTTACGAACCGTTCAGGTTTCGCGGGACCGCCCCCCCGGCGGCTCTCAGAGAGCGGTGGTGACGGGCTTGAACGCGGGTCGGCGCTCCTCGTAGTCGGCGATCGCGTCGGCGTCGCGGAGGGTGAGCCCGATGTCGTCGAGCCCCTCCATGAGCCGCCAGCGCGTGTAGTCGTCGATGTCGAAGGGCACGGTGACGTCGCCGGCGGTGACGGTCCGCGAGGCCAGGTCGACGGTGATCTCCAGGCCCGGGGTCTCCTCCATGGCCTTCCACAGCAGGTCCACGTTCTCCTGCTCGACCCGCGCGGCGACGAGCCCGGCCTTGCCGGAGTTGCCACGGAAGATGTCGGCGAAGCGGGACGAGATGACCACGCGGAAGCCGAAGTCCATGAGCGCCCACACGGCGTGCTCGCGGGAGGAGCCGGTCCCGAAGTCGGGTCCGGCCACGAGGACCGAGGCCCGGTCGTACGGCTCGCGGTTGAGGACGAAGTCGGGCTCGTTGGCCCGCCACGAGGCGAAGAGCCCGTCCTCGAAGCCCGTGCGGGTGACGCGCTTGAGGTACTCGGCGGGGATGATCTGGTCGGTGTCCACGTTGGACCGACGCAGCGGCGCGCCGATCCCGGTGTGCGTGGTGACGGCCTCCATGGCGATCAGGCTCCCTTCACGGGCTCGAGGTCGGCCGGGGCGGCGAGGCGCCCGACGACGGCGGTGGCGGCGGCGACCGCCGGGCTGACGAGGTGGGTGCGGCCGCCCTTGCCCTGGCGCCCCTCGAAGTTGCGGTTGGACGTCGAGGCGCAGCGCTGCCCGGGCGAGAGCGTGTCCGGGTTCATGCCCAGGCACATCGAGCAGCCGGGCTGGCGCCACTCGGCGCCGGCCGCGGTGAGGACCGCGTCCAGCCCCTCCTCCTCGGCCTGCAGGCGGACCCGCATCGAGCCGGGCACGACGAGCATGCGCACGCCGTCGGCGACCGAGCGCCCCTCGAGGACCTCGGCGACCGCGCGCAGGTCCTCGATGCGGCCGTTGGTGCAGGAGCCGACGAACACCACGTCGACGCCCACCTCACGCAGCGGGGTGCCGGCCTCGAGGTCCATGTACTCCAGCGCGTTCTCGGCGGCGATCCGGGCGCTGTCGTCGCCGAACGACTCGGGGTGTGGGACGGCCGAGCCGAGGGGCGCGCCCTGGCCGGGGTTGGTGCCCCACGTGACGAACGGGGTCAGGGCCGAGCCGTCGATGACCACCTCGGTGTCGAAGACGGCGTCGTCGTCGGTCCGCAGGCTGTCCCAATACTCCACCGCCGCGTCCCAGTCGGCGCCCTGCGGCGCGTGCGGGCGCCCCTTGAGGTAGGCGTAGGTGGTGGCGTCGGGGGCCACCATGCCGGCGCGGGCGCCGGCCTCGATGCTCATGTTGCACATCGTCATCCGGGCCTCCATCGAGAGCTTCTCGACGGCCTCGCCGCGGTACTCGATGATGTGCCCCTGGCCGCCGCCGGTGCCGATCTGGGCGATGACGGCGAGGATGAGGTCCTTGGAGGTCACGCCCGGCTGCAGCTCGCCGGTCACCGTGACGGCCATGGTCTTGAACGGGCGCAGCGAGAGCGTCTGGGTGGCCATGACGTGCTCGACCTCGGAGGTGCCGATGCCCATGGCGATCGAGCCGAAGGCCCCGTGCGTCGAGGTGTGCGAGTCGCCGCAGACCACGGTCATGCCGGGCTGGGTGAGCCCGAGCTGCGGTCCCACGACGTGGACGATGCCCTGGTCGACGTCGCCCATCGGGTGCAGGCGGACGCCGAACTCCTCGCAGTTGCGGCGCAGGGTGCTGATCTGCGTCCGCGAGACGGGGTCGCGGATGAGGTCGATCGCGCCGCCGGCGATGTCGGTGGGGACGTTGTGGTCCTCGGTGGCGATCGTGAGGTCGGGCCGGCGCAGGCCGCGCCCCGCGAGCCGCAGACCGTCGAAGGCCTGGGGGCTGGTCACCTCGTGGATCAGGTGCAGGTCGATGTAGACGAGGTCGGGTTCGCGCGCGTCCCCCTCGCCCTTGCCGCGGACCACCACGTGGTCGTCCCAGACCTTCTCCGCCAGGGTCCGGGGCCGCACGCCGCCGGACGGGTTCTCACTCATCTCGCCTCCGGTCCACATCCCTCACCGGAATCTCTGGATTCTCAGCATGTAGGACGCTACAGTCGAACTGTGAGACAGTCTAGCGGAATCGGCGTCCTCGACAAAGCGATGACGGTGCTGCACGCCGTGGCCGAGCAGCCGTGTGTGTTGTCCGAGCTGTGCGAGCGCACGGGCCTGCCCCGGGCCACCGCCCACCGGCTCGCGGTGGGGCTCGAGATCCACCACCTGCTGTCCCGCGACGACGCCGGCGTGTGGAGCCTCGGCCCCGGCCTGGCCAAGCTCGCCGCCCACGCCTCGGACACGCTGGCCGAGGTGGCCTCCACGGTGCTCCCCCGGTTGCGGGAGGCCACCGAGGAGAGCGTGCAGGTGTACCGCCGCGACGGCGACCGGCGGATCTGCGTGGCCTCGGCCGAGCCGCCCACCGGTCTGCGCGACACCGTCCCGGTGGGCGCGATCCTGCCCATGAACCGCGGTTCGGGGGCCAAGGTCCTGGCCGCGTGGGCCGACCCGGCCACCCAGCGCGCGCTGCTCGCCGACGCCACGTACACCGAGCGCCAGCTCGCCGAGGTCCGCCGCCGCGGCTGGGCGCAGTCCGTCGCCGAGCGCGAGGCCGGGGTCGCCTCGATCTCCGCGCCGATCCGCGACGCGGGCGGCGCGGTCGTCGCCGCCATCTCGGTCTC
>DUTZ01000343.1 GCA_012841845.1 Actinomycetales bacterium
CTGCACTGCCGTGCCGTCGTCGCCGCCTGCCACGTCCACACCACGCTCGACCTGTTGGCCCACGAGCTGCCCGCGGCCCGGCTCGAGGGGTGGCGCCGACGCATCCGCCCCGGGTTCGGCCTGGGGATGGTGGTCCGGCTGGGCACCTCCGCGCTGCCCCGGTACCCGGGTGTGCCCACCGAGACCAGCGCGCACGGCCTCCAGTTGCTCGTCACCGACCGGCGCCGACTCGACCACCGGTACGGCGTCGCGGCGGCCGGCGGGCTCGACGCGGACCCGGCGGTCCTGGCCATGAGCTTCAGCGCCCTCGACCCCTCGCTCGCCCCGCCGGGACGCCACGAGCTCACGCTCTGGTCGCAGTGGCACCCCCGGCACCTCGCCGACGGGACCGCGTGGTCGGCGGCCGGCGACGGGGAGGCCGACCGGATCGTCGCCGGACTCGAGCGGTTCGCCCCGGGCTTCACCGACACGATCGTCCACCGGCACGTCCAGACCCCGGAGGACCTGGAGACCGAGCTCGGCCTGATCGGCGGGAACGTCATGCACGTGGAGATGTCCCTCGACCAGATGCTGCCGATGCGCCCCCACCCCGACCTCCGCGGGCACGCCGTGCCCGGGGCCGACGGCGTGTTCCTCGCCGGCGCCTCCACCCACCCCGGCGGCGGCGTGATCGGCGCGAGCGGCCGGACCGTGGCCGGTCTCGTCGGCCGCCGTCTCGGCACGTCGGCGCGGCGCCTCCGGCGTCCACGGGCACAATGACGGGCGTGACCGTGCAGCACCCCCACCCGTCCACGGCGTCCGCGCCGGGCCGCGCCCGCACCCCGCGCCGCCTCGTCGGCCTGGCGGGGGCCGTCGTCCTGCTCTTCGTCCTCACCGGCTGCCTGCAGCTCAACGTCCAGATGAGCGTCCGCAAGGACGACACGGTCTCGGGGCGGATCCTCGTGGCGGGCGACCAGCTCGCGGAGTCCACGGACCTCGACCGGCTCTCTCCCCCGTCGGGGCTCGAGCAGAAGGTCCGCATCACCCCGTACACCGCCGACGGATTCTCGGGTCGCGAGATCTACTTCACCCAACTCACCTTCGCCGAGGTGGACACGCTGGCCCAGGCCGTGGACATCGAGGGGGCCCGGCCGTACACCATGTCCTTCCGCCGCAGCGGGGACACCGTGGCCTTCACCGGCTCCGTGGACCTCTCGGGCATCCCCGAGGACCGGGCGGAGTCGGCCTCCACGCGGGTGGACCTCACGTTCCCCAACCGGATCACCGAGACCAACGGCTCGCTCGGCGGCGGCAACTCGGTGAGCTGGACGCCGGCGCCCGGCTCCATCACCCGGATGCAGGCCTCGTCCGACTACCCGGACCCGGCCACCCGCGGGTTTGCGGTGTGGATGATCGTCGGCGTGGGCGCCGCCCTGCTCGTGTCCATCGGCACGGTTCTCGCCGCACGCACGTCCCGG
The DNA here is from genome assembly GCA_012841845.1 of Actinomycetales bacterium. Lineage (GTDB taxonomy): Bacteria > Actinomycetota > Actinomycetes > Mycobacteriales > Mycobacteriaceae > Dietzia. Next base: position 1,458 of record DUTZ01000343.1, read on the forward strand.
GCCCGGTCGGACCGCCTCGTGCGCTGAGGTCCGCCCTCAGTTCAGGACCGCACCGCCGGCGACGCCCGGCGCCGGCGCCATCGAGAGGTTGGCCAGCACCTCCTGCGTGGCGCGGGAGAAGTTGAGGGTGTTGAAGTGCAGGCAGGGCGCGCCCTCGGCGATGAGGCGCTCGCACAGCTGCGTGGCGAACTCGATCCCCACCTCGCGGACGGCGGCGCGGTTCTCCTCGGGGCCGTCGCCGGCGGCGGTCTGCAGGCGCGTCGCCAGGTCGTCGGGCAGCGCGCAGCCGGAGAGCTCGACCATGCGGCGCACCTGGCGCAGGCTCGTCACGGGCATGAGCCCGGGGATGACGGGCTTGGCGCCCTGCTCGGCGTCGGCGGCGGCCACGCGGTCGCGCAGCCGCAGGTAGTCCTCCACGTCCCAGAACATCTGGGTGATGGAGTACTCGGCGCCGGCACGCAGCTTGGACACGAGCACGTCGGTGTCGTGGTCGAGGTCGCGGGCCCGGTAGTGGCCCTCCGGGAAGGAGGCGACGCCCACGTGGAAGTCCCCGACCTCGTGGATGAGCCGGACGAGCTGCTCGGCGTAGAGCAGCCCCTCCGGGTGCGGGGTCCACTCGCCGAGCGGGTCGCCGGGCGGGTCCCCCCGCAGCGCGAGGATGTTGGTGACCCCGGCGCGCCCGTAGGACTCGATCATCTCGCGCAGTTCGGAGACCGGGTGCCCGACGGCGGTGAGGTGGGCGATGGGGACCAGGTCCGTCTCCCGCACGACGCGTTCGACCACCCGGACCGTCCGGTCGCGGGTCGACCCGCCCGCTCCGTAGGTCACGGAGACGAACGCGGCCCCGAGCTCGGAGAACACCTCCGCGGCGCGCCACAGCCGGTCCTCGGCCGCCTCGTCGCGGGGCGGGTAGAACTCGACGGAGAACGGGACGCGGGGGGTGGTCGCCGCGGCGATCCGGTCCACGATGCTCGGGTGCCGGCCGCCGCTCACCGGGTCGGAGTGGGGTCGAATGGTCACCGGCCCAGGGTAGCCGGGCCGCACGGGGGGGTCGGCCACCACCCGGCGTCTAGGCTGGGGCCGACGAGGGTCCCGGACCGGGACCGGGAGGGACGGTGACGGTGGCGGCGACGGGTCGGGGCGACGACGACGGGGTCCGCGCCCCCGGGACGGCGGACGGCGAGCGGGTCCATCTCGCGCTCCGGCGGCACCTGGCGGCCCGCCGGGAGGTCGTCGCCGGGGTCGAC
>DUTZ01000021.1 GCA_012841845.1 Actinomycetales bacterium
GCGAGGCCCAGCGCGACGGCGCCGGCGAGCGTGCGGCGGCGGCGCGGGGCCGACGGGGCGGGGGACGGTGAGGTCACGGGGAACTCCAGGGTGTCGGGGCCGGAAAGGATCTGATATCTGATCGTCGTGGACAAAACTATAACGTGTGTCATTTGCTCGGGCGGGCGGTTCCCCGAACCGATGTTGACGGCCATCCAGATCCGGTGTCGTGTGGCCGGGGCCACTGTTACGGTGGGGGTGTGAACTACGGCGTGCTCATGTGTTGGCGACGCGACCCCGCGGGCGCCGACGCGGTCATGCCGACGACATGACGCAGGCGGCCCGCCGGGATCCGGTGGGCCGACCGGTGGAGGACGGTCCACGTCGGACCCGGGGAGCGCCCGCACGACCCCCGACCAGTGCTCGACCCAGGAGAGACCCCGGTGACCGCGAGTCCCCACACCACCAACCACCCCCCGCTCGCCGAGGCCGACGTCCTCGTGAGCGCCCGCTCGCTCGCCGAGTACACGGACATGTTCGGGCTCGACGAGGCGGACCTGCGGCGGCGGATCCTCGACTGCCCGGGCGGCGCCGCGAGCGCGGTCGCCGAGATCTGCGCGGCGGGCGGCGAGGCCAGGGCGGTGGACCCCCAGTACGCGCTCGGGTCGGAGGAGTTGCGCGGGCGGATCCTCACCGACCTCGACCGGTCGCTGGAGCAGAAGCACGACCTCGACCTCGAGTACGACTGGGACGTGCGCGGCGGGATCGTGGGCCACGAGGCCCTGCGCCGCTCCGCCGCCGAGCGCATGCTCGCCGACCTCGACGCCGCGCCCGAGCGCTACGTGGCGGGCGCCCTGCCGAGCCTGCCGCTGGCCGACGACTCGGCCGACCTCGTCCTGTGCTCGCACCTGCTGTTCACCTACGCCGACGGGCTCGACACGGCCGACCATGTGGCGGCGATTGTCGAGATGGCCCGAGTCGCGCCGGAGGTGCGGATCTACCCGCTCGTGGACTACGCGGGGAACCCGCTGCCCGAGCTCGTGCGCAGTGTGATCGCCAAGCTCAAGAAGGAGCGGCTCACCAGCCGGATCGAGCCCGTCCACCGGCCGTTCCAGCTGGCCGCCACCACGCGGCTCGTCGTGGAGCGGACTAGGCGTCGCCCGCTGGCGCCGGCGTGAGTCGCAGGGCCGGCAGGCCCGTGAACGGCGAGGTCTCCAGCGAGGTGAGGAGCTGCTCCGGCCCGCCCACCTCGAGCGCCTGGCCCGGCTGGAACAGCGTGCCGGAGCCGAGCGTGTAGGCCACCAGGTCGCAGATCTGGCCGTACACCGCGCCCGGAGGGGCGGCCACGTCGAGCCGCTCGAGGTCCAGTCGACCGAAGCGGCCCAGGCCGGACGTGTAGGCGCAGGACGTGGACTCGGACTGCATCCCGGCCCGGACGCCCACGAGCGCCGGCACCGGGATCGGGTTGCCCGCCACGAAGTCCCGGTACGCCGCCGCCGGCAGGGTGGTGGCCGCGCCGCCGATGCTCACCGCGATCGCGCCGGGCAGCGCGGTGAGGGCGGCCACGACGTGCGCCACCGCGAGCTCGCAGCGGAGGGCCTCCAGGCGCGGGTCCATGTACTCGGGATCGCCGGGCTCGCCGTCATCCCCCACGGGGCCGAGGCGCATGGCCGCCACCACGACCTGGGACCGGTGCGTGTCCACCACGGCCTCGCCGCCGTTCCACACGGCCAGGTCGTTGGTGTAGCGGGAGGCCTCCCCGTCCGCGATCGGCTCGTCGACGGGGGTGGCGAACACGGTCGCGTCCTCGATGGTCACCGCGGACGTCGGGTCGTCGTCGCGGCCCGGGTCCACCTCGTAGGTGCCCTCGAAGATCTCGGCGAGCACCTCCCCGACCTCGCGATACGTGGGGGCGGGGCGGTCGAAGAGCAGCATCGCCACGGCGGGCCGACGCCAGGACAGGTCCTCGCCGGTCCGCGGATCCGTGGGCGGGGACTGCTCGGCGGGGTCGGGCTGCTTCTCGTCGGTCATGCTCGCCAGGCTATCGCCGGGTCAGTGGGTGAAGAAGTCGATCACCAGGCGCTCGAACTTGTCCTTCTGCTCGATCATCGCCCAGTGGCCGCAGCGGGAGAACGCGTGCAGCTCGGCCTTGGGGAGCTGGCGGAACGCGAAGTGCGCCTGCTCGTAGGGCAGCATGCGGTCGTCGCGGCCCCAGATGAGCAGGGTCTCCTGGCGGATCTGCGACGCCCGCGCGTACAGCGGGGTGTAGGCGTTCTCGGGCTTGAGGATCGAGCCGAAGATCGCGTACATGCGCTCCACCGCGCCGGGCGCCGTGGCGGCCTCGGTCCGCTGACGGATCAGCTCGTCGGAGACCACCTTCTTGTTGCCCACCATCGTGTCGACCCAGGCCGACATCTTCTCGTCCGAAGGGTCGCCGAGGAACTCGAAGAGGCGGCGCGAGCCCTCGCTCGGCTCGGGGGTGAACAGCGGCGCGGCCAGGCCGCCGGGGCCCATGAGCGCCATCTTGCGGACGCGGTGCGGGTACGCGAGCGCGGTCTCGCAGGCCACGTTGCCGCCCATCGAGTTGCCCACGATGTCCACCTGCGCGATGCCCTTGGCCTCGCAGAACGCGTCGATCGCCTCGGCGGCGATCATCGGGTAGGCCTTCTCCCACTCCAGGTCCGAGCTCTTCCCGAAGCCCGGCATGTCGAGCAGGATCGTGTGGAACTGCTTGGCGAAGACGGGGAAGTTGCCGGCGAAGTTGGACCACGCCGTGACGCCGGGACCCGAGCCGTGGAGGAAGAGGACGGGCACCTGGGCCTCGGGCTCGGCGATGCTCTCGTGACCCGCCTCGTGGTAGTGCAGCTCGAAGCGGCCGGCGGTGATCGTCTTGCTGGTGGAGTCGAAGTCGAGGGCGCTCATGCGTCCACGATACTGGAACGCGTTCTACCACGGGCCCGCTGCGGCGGACGGCGAGCGGTGGTCGGGGCCCGGGGTGGGTCGTAGGGTCGGCCGGAACCGCTCCCGACGAGAGGAGTCCGCCGTGGCTTCCACCGTTCCCGTGGCGGCGACCGCTCCCGCGCACGACCGCCGCCTCGTGCTCTCCGGCGTCCTGTTCGGTTGTGGGATCGCCGGGTCGGTGATCGACCTGTTCGTCTTCCACCTCCTGCTGCAGTGGCACCACTTCTACGACCTGTCCACCCCGACCGTCGCTCTCGTGGCGGACGGGCTGTTCCACGGCGTGACCTGGCTGCTCACCGTGTGGGGTCTGTTCATGTTCGCCGCCGTCCGCCGCGCGACCGCCATCCCGTGGGGGCGCTGGGCCGGGGCGGTCCTCGTCGGGGTCGGCTTCTTCCAGCTCTTCGACGGAGTGGTGCACCACAAGATCCTCGGCATCCACCAGATCCGCTACGGGGTCGATCTGTTCGTCTACGACCTCGTGTGGATCGGCTCGGCGATCCTCATGCTGGTCGTGGGCCTGGTCGTACTGTGGCGCACCCCGCGCCTCGCCGCGGTGGCGCCCCCGGACGCGGACCGCCGGGGCTGACCGGCCGTGCATCCGGACCACGGCACACACGAGCCCGGACACGCGGCCGGCGGATGGTGGATCCCCGAGGCGATCGGGGCGGTGGCGCTCCTCCTCGCCCTCGCGCTCTACCTGGCCGCCGTCCGTCGCGTCCGCACGCGGTCGCCGTGGCCACGCCATCGGACCGCGCTGTGGGTCGGCGGGTCGCTGTGCGTCGGCATCGCCTGGGTGGGCCCCCTGCCCGCCGCCGCGCACACCGACTTCACCGTCCACATGGCGGGCCATCTGCTCCTGGGGATGGTGGGCCCGCTGCTCCTGGTGCTGGCGGCGCCGGTGACGCTCGCGCTGCGGGCGCTGTCGACCCGCCGCGCCCGCGGGCTCGCCCGGGTGTTGCGCTCGCCGCTTCCCCGGGTGGTCACGCATCCGGTCGTCGCGGCCACGCTCAACGCCGGCGGCCTGTGGGTCCTCTACGCGACCGATCTCTACGCGGCCATGCACCAGTCCGTGCTCGTGCACACCCTCGTGCACCTGCACGTGTTCCTCGCCGGAGTGGCGTTCACGGTCTCGGTCATCGGTCCGGATCCCAATCCCCACCGGGCGGGTCTGCGCACGCGCGTGGTGGTCCTGGTGTGCTTCATCGCCGCCCACTCCGTGCTCGGCAGGTGGCTGTACGGTCACCCGCCGGCCGGCGTGGATCCCGACGCCGCGCGGGCGGGCGCCCAGCTCATGTTCTACGGCGGGGAGGCCGTCGACCTGGTCTTTCTGGTGCTGCTGTTCCGGGGGTGGTACCCGCAGGCCCGCCGCGGAGGGGGCCCGGCGGCCCGCACTCCGTCCGGACGACCCGGAGAAGAGATTCAGCCGCGCGGGGAACCCTTCGGCATCCCCGCGCGGCGATACACAGGACATTACTAGAACGCGTTCAGGTCACAAAAGCGTCACGGTGTGGTGTTGACCACAGTCGGGAACGTGCAGGTCAACCCATGATTCGGGCGAGGAACGCGGTGGCGTCCGGCGTGGCGGCGTACACCGTTCCACTGTGGTCCTGATCCGGATAGACGCGCAGCTCGAGCGGCTGTCGGTGGGCCGCCATCTCGGCGGCCAGCGAGAGGGCCGACGGGGCCGGGACGTCCAGGTCGAGCAGGCCCTGGCCGAGGAACACCGGCCGGTCGTAGCCCACCGCCGGCGTCCCCATGTAGCGGTGCAGGAGCCCGTACACGTCGGGGACGTCCTTGAGCGGCCGCGCGAGCGCCTGCGAGATCTGGAAGTCGCCCACGGCCTCGCGCATGTCCCGGTAGCAGAGGTGCTCCGCGGCGTCGACGAGCTCGCGTCCGCGCGGCGTGAGCAGGTCGTCGATCCGGTGCTCGGCGTGCTGCTCGCGGAACCCGGCGAGGATGTACAGCGCGTAGAGGTTGAGCCCGGTGGGCAGCGACACGGGCGGGAATCCGGGCCCGGCCCACTGGAAGAGGTGCTCGATGTTGGCCGGGGCTCCGGTGGCCACGACACCGCGGTAGTCCAGACCCGCCGGCGCGCCGAGGGCGGTGGCGCGCACGGCCGTCGACAGCGCCGCGCCCGCCCCCTGTGACTGCCCGACGAGCGCCCACCGCTCGGCGAGCGGCAGCCCCTCCGCGCGGGCGGCCACCACGGCATCGACCACGCCCCGCGCCGCCGCCTCGCCGTTGAGGTAACTGTGCAGCCCCGGCGTGCCGAGCCCCGCGTAGTCGGACGCCACCACCGCGTACCCCTCGCGGAGCCAGTGGCCCAGGTACTCGGCGTCCCGATCGGAGCGGGGCTGTGTGGAGGGCGCGCAGTCGTCGCCGAGCCCCACCGTCCCGTGCGCCCACGCCACCACCGGCCAGCCGCCCGGCGGGGGAGTGCCGTGCGGGAGGAACACGGCCGACGTCGTGATAGCCGGCTTTCCGTGCTGGTCGATCGATCCATACACCTGTCGCACCGCGTGTCCGGCGTCCGGCAGCGAGAGCCGCGGATCCAGCGGCACCGTTCCCGCCGGGGCGCCCGGCGCCGGGATCGGCCGGTCCCACGTCCTGGTGTCGAGGCCCGACCAGATCGGTGCCGGACCGGCGGCCGCGGTGGCGGGGACGAGGACCGCCGGCGTGGCGGTGAGGGCGAGGGAGGTGACGACGGCGAGGGCCGACCGGACGAGCGGCTTCATGGCCGGAGGATAGCCCCGCCGACACACGCCCGGCTCCGGTTTGCCCAACGCGCAGAATGCACAACATCCCGGTGTGCACAACGCCAGCCGGGCATCGGTCGAGTGCACCCCGACGAGATGTTGTGCATACCGGCGGTCGCCCGCCCGCGGATGGCGGCCAGGCGCCCCGCCGTCTACACCGTGTCCGTGAACCGCGCGGGGCGGCCCTCCTTGCGTGCGGCGATCGCCTCGTCGAAGTTGTTGGTGAGTAGACGGACGTAGAGCTGGCCGATGCCCTCGGTCTGCATGTGCGCCTCCAGCGACGAGGCGGCCATCCCCGACCACAGCGTCCGCTTGGTCAGCTCGATCCCGGGTTGCGAGTAGCCGGCGATGGTCTGCCCGATCTCGATCGCGCGTCGGACCACCGGGCGGGCGAGTGCGGCGGTGTCGGTGTCCTCGTCGTCGTCATGATGCGCCGCGACCTCCGACACCAGGCCGGCCTCGCGGGCCTCCGCGGCCTCCATGTCGCGGCCGGTGAACATGAGGTCCGCGGCGCGGGTCGAGCCGACCGCGCGGGGGAGGAGGTAGCTCAGGCCCAGCTCGGACGCGGTAAGGCCGTTGTTGATGCCGGCGGCGCGGAAGTAGGCGTTCGGCGAGCAGATGCGCAGGTCGCAGGCCAGGGCCAGGCAGAGGCCGCCGCCGATCGCGGCGCCGTTGACCGCCGCTATCACCGGCTGGTGCAGCTTGCGCAGGGTCAGGACGACGTCGTCCATGAGCTCCATGGTGCGCAGCCCGTATGTCGGCCGCGTGACGCCCTCCACGCCCGGCGGCTTTCCCACCGACTTCTGGTCGGCGCCCGAGCAGAAGCCCGCGCCGGCGCCGGTGAGCACGATCGCGCGGACCTCGTTGGAGTAGCCGACCTCCTCGAGGGTCCGGCGCAGCGGCACCATCATGTCGAACGCCATGGAGTTCATGCGCTCGGGGCGGTTCAGCGTGACCAC
>DUTZ01000344.1 GCA_012841845.1 Actinomycetales bacterium
GCCAACGCCAGCGCGTGGCCGTGGCGCGCGCCCTGATGGGGGAGCCGGCCCTGCTGCTGGCCGACGAACCCACCAGCGCCCTGGACACCGAGGCGGGCGCGGCCGTGACGGATCTGCTGCTGGGCCTGGTGCGCGAGGTCGACGTGGCGCTCATGCTGGTCACCCACGACGCCGCCGTGGCCGCGCGGTGTGATTCCCGGATGCATCTGGTCGACGGCGCCCCGGTGTGAGGGCCGGGGCCGGCGCCCGACGCCCTGTCCGGGTGATGCTCGGCGAGGCCGCGGCCGCACGCACACCTAGACTGGATCGGGGTCGCCGGCAGTGTGCCGGGCGCCCCGCGCATCTCCGCGTCCCACGGAAAGGCCTCACCATGCTCTCCCGCATCGACCTGCGCGGTCGCACCCTCGGTACCGCCGAGCTGCGCCGCACCCTCCCGCGCGGCGCGGCGGACGTCGACTCCGTCGTCGACACCGTGCGCCCGGTGGTCGAGGCGGTCCGCGAGCACGGGGCCGCGGCGGCACTGGACTACGGCGAGACGTTCGACGGCGTCCGGCCCGCCTCGGTCCGGGTCCCGGCCGAGGTCCTCACGGAGGCCGAGAAGAATCTCGATCCCGACGTCCGCGAGGCACTCGTCGAGGCGATCCGCCGCGCCCGCATCGTGCACTCCGCGCAGAAGCGCACCGACACCGTCACCGAGGTGGCCCCGGGCGGGTTCGTCACCGAGAAGTGGGTGCCCGTCGAGCGCGTGGGCCTCTACGTCCCCGGCGGCAAGGCCGTCTACCCGTCGAGCGTCATCATGAACGTCGTCCCCGCCCAGGTCGCCGGCGTCGGCTCGCTCGTCGTGGCCTCCCCGCCGCAGGCCGACTTCGGTGGCTGGCCGCACCCCACCATCCTCGGTGCGTGCGCGCTGCTCGGAGTGGAGGAGGTGTGGGCCGTGGGCGGCGCCCAGGCCGTGGCCCTGCTCGCCCACGGCGGCGAGGACACCGGTGGCGAGGAGCTCGAGCCGGTCGACATCGTCACCGGCCCCGGCAACGTCTACGTGACCGCCGCCAAGCGGCTGTGCCGCAGCGTCGTGGGCATCGACTCCGAGGCCGGCCCCACGGAGATCGCAATCCTCGCCGACGACTCGGCCGACCCCGTCCACCTCGCCTACGACCTCATCAGCCAGGCCGAGCACGACCCCAACGCGGCGAGCGTGCTCGTCACCGACTCGCAGGAGCTGGCCGACGCGGTCGACCGCGAGATCGAGGCCCGCTACACCGTGACGCTCAACGCCGACCGCGTGCGCGAGGCGCTCGAGGGTCCGCAGTCCGGGACCGTGCTCGTCGACGACATCCCGGCCGGCCTGCGGGTCGTCAACGCCTACGCCGCCGAGCACCTCGAGGTGCAGACCCGCGACGCCGCGGCCGACGCGGCGCGCGTCCGGAACGCCGGCGCGATCTTCGTCGGCGCGTACGCGCCGGTCCCGCTCGGCGACTACGCCGCCGGCTCGAACCACGTCCTGCCGACCTCGGGCACGGCGCGGCACTCCTCGGGCCTGAGCGTGCAGACCTTCCTCCGCGGCATCCACGTGGTGGACTACGACGAGGCCGCGCTCAAGGAGATCGCCCCCACCGTGGTGGCGCTCGCCGACGCCGAGCGGCTGCCGGCCCACGGCGAGGCCGTGCGCGCCCGGTTCGAGGACCTCGCGGCGGCCGGTGACGACGAGGGGGAGCAGCGGTGACGACGTCCCCCCGCCCCGGCGTCGGCCTGGACGCCCTGCCCCTGCGGGAGAACCTCCGCGGCAAGAGCGCGTACGGCGCCCCCCAGCTCGAGGTGCCCGTGCAGCTCAACACCAACGAGAACCCGCACCCGCCCAGCGCGGCGCTCGTCGCCGACGTCGCGGCCGCGGTGGCCGAGGCCGCCGCCGACCTCAACCGCTACCCCGACCGCGACGCCGTGGCGCTGCGCGGCGACCTCGCCGCGTACCTCACCCGGCAGACCGGGGTGGAGCTCGACGTGGACATGGTGTGGGCGGCCAACGGCTCCAACGAGATCCTCCAGCAGCTCCTGCAGGCCTTCGGCGGACCCGGGCGCACGGCGATGGGCTTCGTCCCCAGCTACTCCATGCACCCGATCCTCGCGGCAGGCACCGACACGGCGTGGGTCCCCGTCGAGCGGGCCGCCGACCTGGCGATCGACGTGGACGCCGCCCTCGCGGCGATCGCCGAGCACCGGCCCGACGTCCTCGTCGTCACCACCCCCAACAACCCCACCGGCCACGTCGTGGAGCTCGAGGACCTGCGGCGGCTGCTCGACGCGGCCCCGGGGATCGTCATCGTGGACGAGGCGTACGCCGAGTTCTCGCCGTCGCCCAGCGCGTGCACCCTGCTCGCCGAGTATCCGGCGAAGCTCGTCGTGTCGCGCACCATGAGCAAGGCCTTCGCCTTTGCCGGCGGGCGGCTCGGTTACTTCGCGGCCGATCCGTCGTTCGTCGAAGCGGTGCTCCTGGTCCGGCTGCCGTACCACCTCTCCGTCATCTCCCAGGCCGCCGCGCGGGCCGCCCTGCGGCACGCCGAGGAGACCCTCGCCTCCGTCGCGTTGCTGGCCGACGAGCGCAAGCGCGTCACCGCCGGGCTCGAGGAGCTCGGCTACGAGGTGCTGCCGAGCGAGTCCAACTTCGTCCTCTACGGGCCGTTCGCCGACGCACCGCGGGCCTGGCAGCGCTACCTCGACGCCGGCGTGCTCATCCGCGACGTGGGCATCCCGGGCCGCCTCCGTGCGACCATCGGACTGGAGAGCGAGAACGACCGGCTGCTCGAGGTGAGCGCCGAGCTGGCCGCCACCGAGATCCGGACCACCACCCACACCGTCACCGAGGAGAAGCGATGAGTGAGCAGACCGCGCGGCGGGGCCGCGTCGAGCGGACGACCAGGGAGTCGTCGATCGTCGTGGAGATCGACCTCGACGGCACCGGGGTCACCGACATCGCCACCGGGGTGCCGTTCTTCGACCACATGCTCACCGCCTTCGGCCAGCACGGCGCCTTCGACCTCTCCGTCAAGGCGACCGGCGACGTCGACATCGAGGCCCACCACACCGTCGAGGACACCGCGATCGTCCTGGGCCAGGCGCTCGCACAGGCGCTCGGCGACAAGCGCGGCATCCGCCGCTTCGGCCAGTGCTCCATCCCCATGGACGAGACGCTCGCCGAGGCGGTCGTCGACGTGTCCGGCCGCCCGTACTGCGTGCACACCGGCGAGCCCGACCTCATGGTGGGCTACGTCGTGACCGGCCACGACAGCGCGCCGTACGGGACGGTCCTCAACCGCCACGTCTTCGAGTCCATGGCCTTCCACGCCCGCATCGCGCTGCACGTGCGCGTGCACTACGGTCGCGACCCGCACCACATCACCGAGGCCGAGTACAAGGCCGTCGCCCGCGCGCTGCGCGCGGCCGTCGAACCGGACCCGCGGATCACCGGCGTGCCCTCGACCAAGGGCGCGCTGTGACGGGGGAGAGCGCAGTGATGTCGGCGTGACGGCCCGACCCGGGTCGCGGGGGACCTTCGGCGAGCTCTTCCGGGTGCCGGGTGTGCGCGCGGCGTTCGTCCTGGTCCTCCTGGCCTTCGGCGGATTCTCCCTGCTGCTGCCGGTGGTGCCGCTCGCCGTTGTGCGCGGCGGCGGCAGCGAGCTCGTCGCCGGGGCGACCACCGGCGTGTTCATGACCGTCACGGTGTGCGTCCAACTCCTCACGCCGCGGTTCCTCCGCGCGGTCGGCTACCGCTGGGCGCTGGCCGTGGGCAGCTCGCTGCTCGGCGTGCCCTCCGGGCTGCTCGCGCTGTTCGACGGGCCGTTCGCCGTCCTCGCGATCAGCGGCGTGCGCGGTGCCGGCTTCGGCATGATGACCGTCGCCGGCTCCGCCCTCGTCGCCGAGCTCGCCCCGCCGGGCATGCTCGGCCGGGCCAGCTCGCTCGTCGGGCTCGCCGTGGGGATCTCCGAGGCCGTGTTCCTGCCCGTCGGCCTCTGGCTGCTCGACGCGTTCGGCCTGCCCACCGTCGCGTGGAGCGCCACCGCGTTCGGGATCGTGGGGCTGGTCGCCGCCGCGCGCCTGCCGGACGTCCGGCCCGCCCCGCCCGAGACGACCGACGCGGGCGCCCTCGGCACGCGGGCCGCGATCCTCCTGCTCGTCGGGCCCTTCCTCGTCATGCTCGCCGTGTCCGTCCCCTACGGCGCGGCCGCCTCCTTCCTCTCGCCGGCGCTGGACCAGATCGTCGCCGGCAGCGGTGCCGTCGTCGCCGGCGTGGGCCTCGGCCTGCTGGGCGCCGGCGTCATCGTGGGCCGCACCTTCGCCGGGATGGTCTCCGACCGCCGCGGACCCGGCGCCCTGGTGTGGCCGGGCCTCGGCGTCTCGGCGCTCGGCATGGCGGGCATCGCGGCGCTGCTCGTCGCCGAGGCGAACCCCTGGTGGTTCGTCCTCCCGAGTGTCGTCTTCGGCCTGGGCTTCGGCGCCGTGCAGAACGAGGCCCTGGTCGGCTCCTTCGAGCGGATGCCCCGGTCGCGGCTCGGCACCGCCTCGGCGTCGTGGAACATCTCCTTCGACGCCGGCACCGGGCTCGGCTCGATCGTCATGGGCGGACTCGCCGGCTTCGGGTACGTGGTGCTCTTCGCCGTCGCCGCCGGTCTCGTCCTGGCCCTGGGCGGCCCGGCCGCCGTGGGCGCCCGCCGCACCCGCCCCCCGCGGGATCGGGTGGTGTCGGGGGCGGACGATACTCTTTCCCCATGACGACACCGGCCCCACGCGTGGCGCTCCTGGACTACGGCTCGGGCAACCTCCGGTCGGCCTTCCGCGCGCTCGAGCGCGTGGGCGCCGAGGTGGAGCTGACCTCGGACCCGAAGGTCGCCACGCAGGCAGACGGCCTCGTGGTGCCCGGCGTGGGGGCGTTCGCCGCGTGCATGGAGGGCCTGCGTGCCGTCCGCGGCCCGCGCATCATCGGCGAGCGGCTCGCGGGCGGCCGCCCGGTGCTCGGGATCTGTGTGGGCATGCAGGTGATGTTCGAGCGCGGCGTCGAGTTCGCGGACGGCGAGCACGAGGGCTCGCCCGGCGTCCCCGGCTGCGGGGAGTGGCCCGGGGTGGTGGAGCACCTCGAGGCGCCCGTCCTGCCGCACATGGGCTGGAACACGGTCGACGCGGCCGAGGACTCCGTCCTGTTCGCCGGCATGCCCGCCGACGAGCGCTTCTACTTCGTCCACTCCTACGGCGTGCGGACCTGGGAGATGGAGCCGTCCGAGGTCCTGCGGCCCCCGATGGTGACGTGGGCCGAGCACGGTTCGCGGTTCGTGGCGGCCGTGGAGAACGGGCCGCTGTCCGCGACGCAGTTCCACCCCGAGAAGTCCGGGGACGCGGGAGCGCACCTGCTCGAGAACTGGATCCGTTCCCTTGGCTAGGCGGACGGGGGAGCCCCCGGCACGCGTGTCGTTCGCGGTCCTCGCGCTCAGCGTGGCGGGCGCCGGCGTGCTCGGCCTCGCGCTCACCGGGGCGGCGGTCGCGCTCCTGCCGCTCCCTCCGGTCGGCCGGGCGCTGGCGCTGCTCGTGGGGCTCGTCGCCACCGTCGCGGCCATGGGCGTCGCCTCGAACCGGGTCACCGCGCGGGCGATCCGCGCCGAGTACGGCGACGACGAGGCCGGCGAGGCGCACGAGCCCGGCGAGGCCGATGACCGGCGCGGCCCCGGCGACGGACTAGGCTGAACGCCGTGACCAACGCTGCGCATCTCGAACTCCTGCCCGCCGTCGACGTCGCCGACGGGCAGGCCGTCCGCCTCGTCCAGGGAGAGGCCGGGACGGAGACCTCCTACGGCGCCCCCCTCGAGGCCGCCCTCCAGTGGCAGCGCGACGGCGCCGAGTGGGTCCATCTCGTGGACCTCGACGCAGCATTCGGCCGCGGCTCCAACCGGGAGCTGCTCGCGCAGGTCGTGGGCGAGCTCGACGTCAAGGTGGAGATGTCCGGCGGGATCCGCGACGACGACTCGCTGGAGGCCGCCCTGGCCACCGGCTGCGCCCGCGTCAACCTCGGCACCGCCGCCCTGGAGAACCCCGAGTGGTGCGCGGCCGCCATCGCCCGGCACGGCGACCGGATCGCCGTGGGCCTGGACGTCCGCGTCGTCGACGGCGAGCCGCGCCTGCGCGGCCGCGGGTGGGTCTCCGACGGAGGCAACCTGTGGGAGGTCCTCGAGCGCCTGAACAACGACGGCTGCGCCCGTTACGTGGTGACCGACGTCTCCAAGGACGGCATGCTCACCGGCCCCAACCTCGAGATGCTCGCGCAGGTGTGCGCGGCCACCGACTCGCCGGTCGTCGCCTCGGGCGGCGTCTCCTCGATCGCGGACCTCGAGGCCATCGCGACCCTCGTCCCGCAGGGGGTGGAGGGCGCGATCGTGGGCAAGGCCCTCTACGCCGGCCGCTTCACCCTCCCCGAGGCGCTCGCCGCCGTCAGCGCCCGGTGAGCGCGCCGTGACCCTCTGGTAGCACCACCGCACGACCTCGAGCAGGAGGCCCGAGATGCCCGATCAGACCGGAACGACCCTGCCGACGGACCTGCCCGTCGACCCGGCGGAGGCGCTCGCCGCGGCGGTCCGCGCCCTCGAGGAGGTCACACCCCGCTTCGTCGAGGGCGTGGGCACCGAGGGCACCCGCACCAAGGAGTCCCGCACGGACGTCGCCACCGACCTCGACCTGGAGCTCGAGCGCCGGATCTCGGACGCGCTCCGGGACGGCACCGGCCTCGAGGTGCACGGCGAGGAGTACGGCGGCCCGCCCGTCAACGAGGGGACCCTGTGGGTGGTGGACCCGATCGACGGCACCGCCAACTACTCCCTCGGCATCCCCACCACCGGCATGCTCGTCGCGCTCGTCCACGACCGGCAGCCGGTGCTGGGGCTCACGTGGCTGCCGCTGCTCGGCCTGCGCTTCACCTCGACGGCCGGCGGCACGCTGCAGGAGAACGGCGAGGACGTGGCCCCGCTGCGGGACGTCTCGGTCCGCGACGTCGCCCTGGGGCTGGGCTCGCTCAACACCGGCGCCCGGGCCACCTACCCGCCCGCCTACCGGCGCGAGGTGTTCGAGCGCCTCACCCTGGACGCCGCGCGGACCCGCAAGCTCGGATCCACCGGCGTCGACATGGCGTTCGTCGGCTCCGGCAGGCTCTCCGCGTCGATCAGCTTCGGCAACTACCCATGGGACAACGCCGCCGGCGTGTGCCACGTGCGGGCCGCCGGGGGCGTCGTCACCGACCTGGCCGGCGAGCCCTGGGCGATCGACTCCCCGTCGGTGCTGGCCGCGGGACAGAAGGCGCACGGCGAGGTGCTGAGCATCGTCCGGCAACTCGGCGAGCCCGGGAACTTCTTCGAGGCCGGCCGCCGCTGGGCCACGCCGGAACCCGAGACGCAGCGCCCCTGGCTGCAGGACGGGCGGTGATCCGGCCATGACCCTCGCCACCCGCGTCATCCCCTGCCTGGACGTCGACGCCGGCCGCGTCGTCAAGGGCGTCAACTTCCTCGACCTCCGCGACGCCGGCGACCCGGTGGAGCTCGCCGCCGCCTACGACGCGCAGGGCGCCGACGAGCTCACGTTCCTCGACGTCACCGCGTCGTCCTCGGGCCGCGGCACCATGATCGACGTGGTCACGCGCACCGCCGAGCAGATCTTCATCCCGCTCACCGTGGGCGGCGGCGTCCGCACCGCGGAAGACGTGGACCAGCTCCTGCGGGCCGGCGCCGACAAGGTGAGCGTCAACACCGCGGCGATCGCCCGGCCCGAGCTGCTCGCCGAGCTCAGCCGCCGCTTCGGCTCCCAGTGCATCGTCCTGTCCGTCGACGCCCGCACCGTCCCGGAGGGCGGCGAGCCCACGCCGTCCGGCTGGGAGGTCACCACCCACGGCGGCCGCAAGGGCACCGGGATCGACGCCGTCGAGTGGGCCCGGCGCGGCCAGGAACTCGGGGTGGGGGAGATCCTGCTCAACTCCATGGACGCCGACGGCACCAAGGCCGGCTTCGACCTGGCGATGGTGCGCGCCGTGCGCGCGGCCGTCACGATCCCCGTCATCGCCTCCGGCGGCGCCGGCGCGGTCGAGCACTTCGCCCCGGCCGTGCACGCGGGCGCCGACGCGGTGCTCGCGGCGAGCGTCTTCCACTTCGGGGAGATGACGATCGGCGACGTCAAGAAGGCGATGGCCGACGAGGGGATCACGGTCCGATGAGCGACCACGTGCTCGACCCGGCGCTCGCCGACCGGCTGTCACGGAACGCCGACGGCCTGATCGCCGCGGTGGTCCAGGACGCCACCAGCGGCCGCGTGCTCATGATGGCGTGGATGGACGACGCCGCGCTCGCCGAGACCCTCGCCACCCGGCGCGGGGTGTACTACTCGCGCTCGCGGGGGCAGCGCTGGGTCAAGGGCGAGACCTCCGGCCACGTCCAGCACGTGCGGGAGGTGCAGCTCGACTGCGACGGCGACACCGTCCTGCTGCGCGTCGACCAGACGGGCGCCGCCTGCCACAACGGCACCACCAGCTGCTTCGACACCGCGACCCTTCTCGGGGAGGACTGATCCCGTGCCCTTCATCCAGATCAACCAGCTCGACGGGATGGATGCCGCGGACAAGGCCCGCGTCATCGAGGCCGTCACCGCCGCGTACGCCGAGGCCTCCGGCAAGGACCCCGCCGCGGTGTGGTGCCTCGTCAACGACATGCCCCGCGACTCGTTCGGGATCGGGGGCCGGGTCGTCGGATGAGTACCCAGACCACGACCCTCGAGCAGTTCCGGGCCCTCGCCGCGGGGCACCGCGTGGTGCCCGTCGTGCGTACCGTGCTCGCCGACGCTGAGACGCCGCTCTCGGCCTACGACAAGCTCGCCGGCGACCGGCCGGGCACGTTCCTGTTCGAATCCGCCGAGCACGGGCGCTCGTGGTCGCGGTGGTCCTTCATCGGCTGCGGCGCCGCGGCCGCGCTCACGGTCGACGCCGCGGGCGAGGCGACGTGGTGGGGGCATGTCCCCGCGGGCGCGCCGACGGGCGGGGACCCGCTCGACGTCCTGCGCCGCACCCTGGACCTGCTGCGCACCGACCCGATCCCGGGCCTGCCGCCGCTCACCTCGGGGATGGTCGGCTACCTGGGCTACGACATCGTCCGTCGGCTCGAGCGGATCGCCGCCGACACGGTCGACGACCTGCGGGTGCCCGAGCTGATGCAGCTCCTCGCCACCGACCTGGCCGCCTTCGACCACCACGAGGGCCGCATCCACCTCATCGCCAACGCGGTCAACTGGGACGGCAGCGACGAGCGGGTCGACGAGGCGTACGCGGAGGCGCTCGCCCGCGTCGAGGCCATGACGGCCCGGCTCGCCGCGCCCGGCACCGGCGGCGTCAGCATCTTCGACACCCCCGACCCGGACGTGCGCCGCTGCACCGACGAGGCCACCTACCACGCGCGGGTGGCCGACATCATCGAGCAGATCCACGCCGGCGAGGCGTTCCAGGTGGTGCTCAGCCAGCGTTTCGAGGTGGACACCAGCGCGCACCCGCGGGACGTCTACCGGATCCTGCGCACCACCAACCCGAGCCCGTACATGTTCCTGCTCACCGTGCCCGACGGCTCGGGCCCCGACGGCTTCGGCGGCACCGCGTTCACGGTCGTCGGCTCCAGCCCGGAGGCGCTGGTCACCGTCCAGGACGGGGTGGCCACGACCCACCCCATCGCGGGGACGAGGCCACGGGGGGACGACGACGAGCACGACGTCCTCCTTGCCAAGGACCTGGTGGACGACGCCAAGGAGAACGCCGAACACCTCATGCTGGTGGACCTCGGCCGCAACGACCTCGGCCGCGTGTGTGAGCCCGGGACCGTCGTGGTGACGGAGTTCCGCCAGGTGGAGCGCTACAGCCACGTCATGCACCTCGTGTCGACCGTGACCGGCCGGCTCGCCGCGGGACGCACCGGCGTCGACGCGGTGACCGCGTGCTTCCCGGCCGGCACCCTGTCGGGCTCGCCCAAGCCGCGGGCGCTGCAGATCATCGAGGACCTCGAGGACACCCGCCGCGGCGTGTACGGCGGGGTGATCGGCTACTTCGACTTCGCCGGCAACGCCGACCAGGCCATCGCCATCCGGTCCGGCCTCCTCCGGGAGGGCACGGCGTACGTGCAGGCCGGCGCGGGGATCGTCGCGGACTCGGTGGCGGCCTCCGAGGACGCCGAGTGCCGCAACAAGGCGATGGCCGTCCTGCGGGCCGTGGCCGCCGCCGGGACGCTGCGGCCGGCGGGCGGGGGAGCGGTGTGACGCCCCGCAACCGGCTCCTCGTCCCTGTCGTGCTCCTGCTCCTCGGGGCGGTCCTGCTGTGGGCCGCCTCGCGGACGGCGTGGCTCGAGGTCGTGGCGTTCAACGACCAGTCCGGCGAGGCGCGGCGCACGCTCGTCGGCGCCGACTGGCAGCCGGCACTCGTGCCGATCGCCCTCGGGGCGGTGGCCGCCGTCGCGGCCGTCGCCCTCGTCCGCGGCACCGGCGCCC
>DUTZ01000345.1 GCA_012841845.1 Actinomycetales bacterium
ACGCGTACCCCGGCGGCCGCGGCGCGGCGCGCGCGTTCGGCGGCCCCCGGGTCGTCGAGGCAGGCCACGAGCGCGCCGGAGGCGGGGATCCGGGCGAGGAAGGTGTCGAAGACCTCGTAGTAGGCCTCGGCGGTGCCGAAGTGGTCCAGGTGGTCGGGCTCGGCGTTGGTGAGGATCACGACGTCGGGCTCGTAGTGCACGAGCGAGCCGTCGGACTCGTCGGCCTCGGCCACGAACACCGGGTCCGCCCCGCCCCGGGCGTTGGTCCCGAACTGCAGGACGGTCCCGCCCACGGCGAACGACGGGTCCCGGCCCGCGGCGAGCATGCCGGCGATGAGCATCGACGTGGTGGAGGTCTTGCCGTGGGTGCCGCACACCATGATCGAGCGGCCGGCGCGCGCGAGGTGGCCGAGGACCTGCGAGCGGGTGACCACAGGGATCCCGGCGTCCCGCGCCGCGGCGAGCTCGGGGTTGTCGGCGGGGATCGCCGCCTTGGACACCACGACGACTTCCGGCGGGGCGCCGAGCACGGCGAGCGCGGCGGCGTCGTGGCCCACGCGGACGGCGGCGCCGCGGGCGGCGAGCGCACGCAGGTCGTCGGAGTCGCGGGCGTCGCTGCCGGAGACGGCCACCCCGTGGTCGAGGAGGATCCGCGCGACGCCGGACATGCCGGCGCCGCCGATCCCGATCATGTGGACGCGGCTCAGGGTGTCGGGCACCCCGGTCGTCGTGCCTGGGTTCTCCGTCACCGGCGGGCCTTCCCGGCGGCGTCGAGCGCGACGCGCGCCACGACCTCCGCCGCGTCTCGCGAGCCGCCGCGCACCGCGGCGGCGGACATGGCGTCCAGGCGGTCCCGGTCCCGGACCAGCGGCAGGACGGTCGAGCGCAGGAACTCCGGCCCGAGGTCGGCGTCGTCGACGAGCAGCGCCGCGCCGCCCGCCACGAGGTCCCCGGCGTTGAGCGCCTGCTCGCCGTTGCCGTGCGGCAGCGGCACGAACACCGCCGGCAGCCCCACGGCCGAGACCTCGGCGACGGTGATCGCGCCGGAGCGGCACAGGACGAGGTCGGCGGCCGCGTAGGCCAGGTCCATGCGGTCCACGTAGGGCACGGACACGTACGCCGGGCCGGGGCCCTCGACGCGGGGCGCGGAGTCGACGTTCTTGGGCCCCACGGCGTGCAGGACGCCCACCCCGGCCCGCGGGAACTCCTCCGCGACGCCGGCCATCGCCGTGTTGAGCGAGCGCGCGCCCTGCGATCCGCCCACGACGAGCAGGGTCGGGGCGTCGGGATCGAGCCCGAAGAACTGCCGGGCCTCCGCGCGCAGCGCGGCCCGGTCCAGGCCGGAGACCGACCGCTTGACCGGGTTGCCGACGACGCGCGCGTCCAGGCCGGAGCCCCGGACCGCGGCGAGGGTGGCCACGGCGAAGCGGGCGCCGAGCTTGTTGGCCAGCCCGGCGCGGGCGTTGGCCTCGTGGACGACGATCGGCACGCGGGGGCGGGCGGTCGCGGCGGCGAGGTACACCGGCACGCACGCGTAGCCGCCGAAGCCCACCACCACGTCGGCGTCGGTCCGGCGCAGCACGGCCCGGGCCCCGCGGAC
>DUTZ01000346.1 GCA_012841845.1 Actinomycetales bacterium
AACCTCGGCGCGAGCAGTGGCCTCGAGCTCGGCGAACTCGGCCGCCGTGAGGACGGGCGCGCCCCGGCGGCGGGCGATGATCCGGCCGAGCGCCGCCAGCGAGGCGTCCTCGACGAGCGCCTCGATCCCGCCGTGCGGATACTGGGTGAGCGCGAGCCGCTCCTCGACGGCCCGTCCCCGTGTGACCGAGGTCGGCGAGACCAAGCCGCGGGAGAGCAGGGCGAGCACCGCGGCGGCCTGGGCCCGGCGACGCTCCTCCTCGGTCGCGCACGCGATCCGGTGGATGCCGTCCGGGCGGACCTGCAGCGCGGGATAGACGGTGACCTCCACGCCGTCGACCGTTCCGGTCACCGACTCGGCGAGGTCCCCGACGGTGCCCGCCGTCCAGGCGCGGTGCGGGCCGTCGTCCGGGACGAGGCGGGCGTTGAGGGTGGCGCGGACCCGGTCGACGAGCTCGGAGCGGAGCGCGGCGAGGTCGGTCCCGGCCGCGACGACCTCCTCGCCGTCGACCACCTCGAACCGCATCCGGAGATGGTCGGGCAGCTGGTCCGGCCGGAAGTCCCGGGGCTCGACGGTCGTGCCGATCCGGGCGGAGAGGGCGGCGGCGAGGGCGACCGGCAGGGGAGCGGACCGGGGTGTGAGGTCGTCGGCGAGGAGCGCCGCGTACTCGGCGGGCGGCGAGCAGAGCCTGCGCAGGTACTTGGGCAGGGTGCGCAGCATCTCGGTGTACAGGTCCTCGCGGACACCGGGCACCAGCCATTCGAAACCCGCGGTGGTGACCGTCGCGAGCTGCGGCAGCGGGATCAGCACGGTGATGCCGTCGGCGTCGACGCCCGGATCGAAGGTGTAGCGGAGCTCGAAGGTGCGCTCGCCCTGCCTCCAGGAAGGCGGGAACCCGGCGGCGTCGGGCGCGGCCTCCGCCGTGCGGAGATCCTCGGGGCGCAGGCGCAGCGCGTCGGGGTCGCGGTGACCCTCCTTCTTCCACCACGCGTCGAGGTGCCGGCCGGAGGTGACGTCGTCGGGGAGCCGGTCGAGGTAGAACGCGACCAGCGCCTCGTCGTCGATCACCAGGTCCCGGCGCCGGCTCCGCGTCTCGAGCTCGCGGGCCTCGGCCACCGCCTCGGCGTTCTCGGCGAGCACGGGTATCCGCGAGGCCCAGCGCCCCTCGACGATCCCGTGGCGTACGAGCATCTCCCTCGCGAGGGGGGCGTCGACGCGGGACAGCAGGATGCGGCGTGCCTCGACCACGGTGAGCCCCAGGAGCAGGACCTTCTCGTAGGCCATCGCGGCGCCGCGCGTGTCCGACCAGTGCGGCTCCGAGTACTGCGTGCGGACCAGGTGGCCGCCCACCTGCTCGAGCCACGCCGGATCGATCCGGGCGACGTCGCGGGCCCACAGGCGGGAGGTCTCGACGAGCTCGGCGGCCATCACCCAGCGCGGCGGCTTGCGCGCGAGGTCCGAGCCGGGGAACACCTGGAACCGGATCCCGCGGGTACCGCGGAACTCGCGGGACTCCTCGTCGCGCATGCCGACGTTGGTGATGAGCCCGGTGAGGATCGCCTTGTGGAGGTCGTCCTCGGGGGCGTGCCCGGAGGCGGGGTGCCAGCCGTGCTCGCGGCACACGCGGGTGAGCTGGGCGGTGAGGTCCTGCCACTCGCGGATCCGGAGCCAGTGCAGGTATTCCGCGCGGCACATCTTCCGGAACGCGCTCCCGGAGACCTCGCGGCGCTGCTCGGTGAGGTAACGCCAGAGATTGAGGTAGCCGAGGAAGTCCGAGCTCTTGTCGGCGAAACGCCGGTGCATCTGGTCGGCCTTGTCGCGCTCCTCGGCCGGGCGCTCGCGGACGTCCTGCACGGTGAGGGCGGACACCACCACCAGGAGGTCGCCCAGCGATCCGTTGCGGTGCCCCTCGACCACCATGCGCGCCAGGCGCGGGTCGAGGGGGAGGGCGGCCATGTCGCGGCCGACGCGGGTCAGGCGCGGGCGCGCGTCGTCGTCCACCCGGATCGCCCCGAGCTCGGTGAGCAGGGTGGTGCCGTCGCGCACGGCCTTGCGGTCGGGCGGTTCCACGAAGGGGAACTCGTCGACCGCGCCGAGGTCGAGGTCGGCCATCGCGAGGATCACCGAGGCGAGATTGGTGCGCAGGATCTCGGGATCGGTGAACTCCGGCCGTGACTCGAAGTCCTCCTCGGAGTACAGGCGGATGCAGATACCGTCCGCCACGCGCCCGCACCGGCCCGAGCGCTGGGCGGCGGAGGCCTGGGAGACGGGCTCGATGGGCAGGCGCTGGACCTTGGTGCGGGTGGAGTAGCGGGAGATGCGCGCGAGGCCGGTGTCCACGACGTAGCGGATGCCGGGGACGGTCACGGACGTCTCGGCGATGTTGGTGGACAGCACGACCCGGCGCTTGCTGTGCGCCCGGAAGGCGCGCTGCTGCTCGGCGGTGCTCAGGCGGGCGAACAGGGGGAAGATCTCGGTGTCGCGGAGGCGCCGGCCGCGCAGGACCTCGTCGGCGTCGCGGATCTCCCGCTCGCCGGAGAGGAAGACGAGCACGTCGCCGTCACCCTCGTCGAGCAGTTCGGTGACGGCGTCGGCGAGGGCGTCGAGCGGGTCGAGGTCCACCACGCGGTCGCCGTGCTCGACCTGCAGCGGGCGGTAGCGGATCTCGACCGGGTAGGTGCGGCCGGAGACCTCGATGACCGGCGCGGGCCGGCCGTCGGCGTCGGCGAAGTGCCGGGCGAACCGCTCGGGGTCGATGGTGGCCGAGGTGATGATCACCTTGAGGTCGGGTCGCCGCGGGAGGATCTGCTTGAGGTAGCCGAGCAGGAAGTCGATGTTGAGGCTGCGCTCGTGGGCCTCGTCGATGATGATCGTGTCGTAGGCGCGCAGCAGCCGGTCGCGGCGGATCTCGGCCAGGAGCACGCCGTCGGTCATGAGCTTGACCGCGGTGTCGGGCCCGGTGCGGTCGTCGAAGCGCACGGCGGAGCCGACCAGTCCGCCGATCTCCACGCCGAGCTCGTGGGCGATCCGGTCGGCGACGGTGCGGGCGGCCAGGCGCCGGGGCTGGGTGTGCCCGATCATCCCGCGCACCCCGCGGCCCAGTTCGAGGCAGATCTTGGGGATCTGGGTGGTCTTGCCGGAGCCGGTCTCGCCGGCGATCACCACCACCTGGTGCTCGCGGATCGCGTCGGCGATCTCGTCCTTGCGCGCCGAGACCGGGAGCTGGGCGGGGTAGTCGGGGGTGGGGACCGACGCCGCGCGGCGCCGGAGCCGCTCGGCCGCCTCGTCGATGCGGGCCCCGAGCTCGTCGAGCTGCTCGGGCCCGGCCCGGCGGATCCGCGACCGCAGGCGGTGGGCGTCGAGGGAGCCCACGTCGTCGAGGCGCTCGAGGAGGCGGTGCCGGGCCCGGCGCAGGTCGGGCGTGGGCGCGGGGGAACTCGGCATGATGCCCGTCAGGATATCGACCGACGGGGCGCGGTCACTCCCCGGTCGCCGCTCCCCGGGCCTGGATGCGCGCGTAGCGCGAGTGCAGGCGCTCCCGGATCTCGTCCGGCTCGTAGGCGCGCCGGCGCCGCTCGTCGCGCGCGATGAGCACGCCGGACGCCGCCACCCCCACGACGCCCGCCGCGCCGAGCACCTTGAGCCACTGCCGTCCACGGGGAGCCATGCCGCCAGGGTAGGCCCCCGGATGCGGCGGCGCTGGCAGGATCGAGCCATGAGCGTGAGCGTCGACACCGTGCCCCTGGCCGCGGCCGTCCACCGGACCCGGACCGGCGACCTGTGGATCTTCCGCGGCCGGACCGCCGCGGACCGGCTCATCCAGACACTCACCAACGCCCCCGTCAACCACGTGGGCGTGGCGGTGGTGCTCGACGACATGCCGCCGCTGATGTGGCACGCCGAGATGGGCAGGGCGCTGCCGGACGTGTGGACCGGCCGCCACCAGCGCGGCGTCCAGCTTCACGTGCTCGAGGACGCGGTGCGGCAGTGGACCGGCCCGTACGGGCAGCGGGCCTGGTTCCGGCAGATCTCGCCCGAGGTGGGGCCGGAGCAGGAGGACGCGCTGCTCGCGACCATCGCGCGACTCGACGGGGTCTCGTTCCCGTCGGCGGGGCGGGTGCTCGGCCGCTGGGCGCGGGGCAGGTGGACAGCCCGGG
>DUTZ01000347.1 GCA_012841845.1 Actinomycetales bacterium
CGGCCCACCACGGGGCGCGCCGGAGGGCACGGGCGGCGCCGTCGGCCCGGGCGGCGCGGGTCTCGGGCACGGTCACGCCTCGATCCGCACGACCTCTTTGAGGTACGGCCCGATCACCTCGGTGAGTCCCGCGGCGAGCACCTCCGGGTCCTCGGGGGGCAGGGAGACGAAGCTGATCCCGATGCGCGCGATGATCGCCGCGGCCAGCCGGGCGTGGCGCTCCTCGAGCCGCATCCAGGACTCGCTCAGCGCGGGGGTGAGCACCTCGGTGGCGCGCTCGATGAGCGGGCCGGCCTCGGTGGTGATGAGCCGGAGCAGGTCTGGCTTGATGTCGCCCGTGAGCAGGGCCCGGATGAGCGGATCGCGGGCGCTGGCCTGGAGGAAGCCGTTGATGCCCTCGCTCAGCGCGGTGTCGATGTCGCCGGGGTGCCGCTCGATGGAGTCCCGGATCGCGCCGGCGTACGTCTCGGCGAGCTGCAGCGCGTACGCCTGGGCCAGCCCCTGGCGGTTGCCGAAGGTGCTGTAGAGGGTCTGCCGGCTCAGGCCCGCCGCCTTGGCCACGTCGCTCATCGTGACGGCGGACCAGTCACGGTTGGTGAGCAACTCGTGCATGGCCTCGAACACGGTCACGCGCAGCGGTCGCCGCGTCGCCTGGTCGCCGGGGCGTCGTCTGCGGGGGGCCATGCCGTCCAGTGTCCCCGATCGGCGGCGGATCGTGCGGACGGGCCCCGACGCCGGGGCCCCCGCCGTGTCGGCGGGGGCCGTCCCGGCGGCGGTCACGAGACCGGCAGGAAGTCGACCTTGTCGCGCACCCCGCAGTCCGGGCACTGCCAGTCGTCGGGGATCGCCGACCACGGCGTGCCGGCCGGGAAACCCTCCCGCGGCTCGCCCGCGGCCTCCGAGTAGTGGTGACCGCAGTTGGGGCACACGTACTCGCCGGTCGGGGAGATCCGGGTGGCGGAGGCCTCGGCCTCCGGGAGGGTCGCGGTGGCCGTGGCCGTGTCGGCGGCGTGGCCCCCCGCCGCGCCCGGAGCCGGGTACTTCGCGAGCAGCTTCTCCCGCTTGGACGGCTGGATGTTGGCGCGGGTGAGGTCGCCCTCGTAGTGCGCGAGGACGCGCTTGTCCATGACCTTGCGCCACAGCGGCGGGATGTAGGCCACGACCATCATCGCGGCGTAGCCGGACGGCAGCTGCGGGGCCTCGTCGAAGCTGCGCAGGATCTGGTACCGGCGCATCGGGTTGGCGTGGTGGTCCGAGTGCCGCTGCAGGTGGTACAGGAAGATGTTCGTCACCAGGTGGTCGGAGTTCCACGAGTGCTCGGGCCGGCAGCGCTGGTAGCGGCCGCTGGGGAGCTTCTGCCGGCGCAGCCCGTAGTGCTCCAGGTAGTTGACCACCTCGAGCAGCGAGAAGCCGAACACCGCCTGGACGAGCAGCCACGGCAGGACCTCGAGCCCGAAGATCGCGGTGAGACCGCCGAAGAGCACGAGCGTCATGAGCCACGCGTTGAGGTTGTCGTTGCGGATCGTCCACGGGCTCTTGCCCAGCCGGCCGAGCCGCTCCTTCTCCAGGTGCCAGGCGGACTTGAGCGAACCGAACACGCTGCGCGGCAGGAACGCCCAGAACGACTCGCCGAACCGCGAGCTGGCCGGGTCCTCCGGGGTGGCGACGCGGGCGTGGTGGCCGCGGTTGTGCTCGATGAAGAAGTGGCCGTAGCCGGTGGTCGCCAGCGCCACCTTGGAGAGCCACTTCTCGCTACCCGCGATCTTGTGGCCCAGCTCGTGCGCGGTGTTGATGCCGATCCCGCCGGTGATCGCGACGGTCCACGCCACGCCGATCTTGGCGGCCAGGCCCAGCCCGCCCTCGTAGCCGAGCCAGCTCAGGTCGTCGGCAGCCCACAGGTAGCAGGCGAGGATCAGCGCGCCGTATTGGAACGGGATGTAGAGGTAGGTGCACCAGCGGTAGTACGGGTCCGCCTCGAGGCGCTCCATGACCTCGTCCGGCGGGTTCTCGCCGTCCTCGCCGATCTTCCAGTCGCCCCACGGCACCGCCACGTAGACGAGGAACGGCAGCAGGTACCACGCGACGGTGGCCGGGATCGACCAGCCGAGCGCGTTGAAGCCCGCCACGAACGGCAGGGAGAGGAACAGGCCCGCGGCCGGGATGAGGCCGAGGAGCCACAGGTAGCGCTTGGCGTCGGTCCACGCGTAGGGCTCGACGGCCGGCTCGGCATGCGGCTCGGTGTGCGCGTGGGCGTGAGCGCCGTGTGAGGCCTGTTCGGCCGGGCGGCTGAACTCGGTGCTGGACATCTCGGACGACCTCCGTACTCGGGCGCATGTGGCATACGCCACTGCGTTGACCCCAGGTTAGACAAATACCGGCACTGTGTCTAGACACAGGCGCCGAATTTGTCCAGGAGCGTCCACTCGCGCGTCGGTCGAGGCGCCGAGCCCCCGGGCTCTCGGTTCTGCACCCACAGGTTGTGCACCCACATAGTCGTGTTGCCGGGCGGCTGTGCTTCCCTTCCGCGACAGAAGGGATGCGCAACCCGGCTGGGGCGCCGCCCGACGACGACGTGGCCCGCCGGAATAGGTCCGCCCCGCCGGAATAGGTCCGCCGTCCGCGGGGTTGGAACCGACAGGCCGTCGGAACCTCCCTCCGACGCGACACGGCGAGCGGGCGGGCGGCGTACCGGGCCCCGGAGAGGAGCGGCGGGACGTGACGATGCAGCAGGCCGCCATGCGCGCGATGATGCGGTCCGACAACGCGAACACCCGACTCGACCGCAGCGTCTTCACCCGCGAGAACATGCGCCGGATCGGGATCTTCGCCCGCCCGCACACGGGTCGGATCGTCCTCTTCCTGGTGCTCTCGGTCCTCGGCGCGGTCCTCGCCGTCGCCACCCCCCTGCTCGCCGGTCGGGTCGTCACGGCGATCGTCGACGGCTCGGCACCGCGGATCGTCATCCTGCTCGCCCTGGCCATCGCGGCGATCGGCATCGCCGAGGCCGTCAACAACGTGGCCACCCGGCTCTGGTCGGCGCGCATCGGCGAGGGCCTGATCCTGGACCTGCGCCGCGCGGTGTTCGACCACGTCCAGACCATGCCGGTCGCGTTCTTCATGCGGACCCGCACCGGCGCGCTCGTCAGTCGCCTCAACAACGACGTCCTGGGCGCCCAGCGCGCCTTCTCCGACACCCTGTCCGGGGTCGTGTCCAACATCGTGCAGCTCGCGCTCACGCTGATCGTCATGGCCGGGCTCAACTGGCAGCTCACCGTGCTCTCGGTGCTGCTGCTCCCGATCTTCCTCGTGCCCGCCCGCTACGTGGGCCGCCGCCTGGCGCGGCTGCGGCGCGAGGCCTCCGACCTCAACGCGTCGATGAACGACCAGATGACAGAGCGGTTCAACGCCGGCGGCGCCACGCTGGTCAAGCTGTTCGGCCGGCCGCACGCGGAGTCGGCCGAGTTCGCCGCGCGCGCCGGCCGCGTCCGGTCGATCGGCGTGCGCACCGCGCTGCTCATGAGCGTGTTCATGAACTCGCTCACCCTGGTCTCCACGCTGGCCCTCGCGCTGGTCTACGGCCTCGGCGGCTGGTTCGCGCTCCAGGGGGCGATGGACGCCGGCTCCGTCGTGGCGCTGGCGCTGCTGCTCACCCGCCTGTACGGGCCGCTCACCGCGCTGGCCAACGCGCCGGTCGACGTGGTCTCGGCCATCGTCAGCTTCGAGCGCGTCTTCGAGGTCCTCGACCTGGAGCCGCTGCTCACCGATGCGCCCGACGCGGTCGACGTCCCCGCCGGCCCGGCCTCGATCGAGTTCGACGACGTCCGCTTCTCCTATCCCTCCGCCGACAAGGTCTCGCTGGCCTCGCTCGAGGAGGTCGCGGTCCTCGACACCCGCGGTGGCCAGGAGGTGCTGCACGGGATCAGCTTCCGCGCCGAGCCGGGGGAGATGATCGCCCTCGTCGGCTCCTCGGGCGCCGGCAAGTCCACCATCGCCTCGCTCCTGCCGCGCCTCTACGACGTGGACTCGGGCGCCGTCCGCGTGGCCGACCTCGACGTACGGGAGGTGACCGCCGAGTCGCTGCGGCGGACCGTGGGGGTGGTGACCCAGGACGGGCACCTGTTCCACGACTCGGTGCGCGCCAACCTGGCCTTCGCGCGGCCCGAGGTGAGTGACGACCAGGTGTGGGACGCCCTCCGGCGCGCCCGCCTCGAGGATCTCGTCCGCTCCCTGCCCGACGGGCTGGACACCGTGATCGGCGACCGCGGCTACCGCCTGTCCGGCGGCGAGCGCCAGCGCCTGACCATCGCCCGTCTGCTGCTCGCCGAGCCGTCCGTGGTGGTGCTCGACGAGGCCACGAGCGCGCTGGACTCGACCAACGAGTCCGCCGTCCAGGCCGCGCTCGCCGAGGCGATGGCGCACCGGACCTCGCTGGTCATCGCACACCGGCTCTCGACGGTCCGCGCGGCCGACCGGATCCTCGTCCTGGAGGCCGGCTCGGTGGTCGAGTCCGGCACGCACACCGAGCTCCTCGCACTGGGCGGGCGGTACGCCGAGCTCTACGAGACGCAGTTCGCGGACCAGGAGTAGGCGCCCTCCCCACGCGAACCCGGGCGCGCCGGACGCGTGGGTGGGGCCGGCGGGTGCCTAGTCCAGGTTGATCCCCAGCTCGCGGGCGGCGAGCGCGGCGTACTTGGAGGTCTGCTCGAACGCGGACTCCAGCGGCTGCGCGTCGGTGAGGTCGGCGATCTCGTCCCAGCGCTCGGCGACGACCTCGGGGGTGCGGGCCTGCTCGGGGAGGAAGATGCCGCGGGACTCGACCATCTGGGAGACGGCGAAGACGCCGGCGCCGGCGCCGAGGATGGTCTTGGTGGGGGCGTCGTCGCTCACCATGAACAGGGCGCCGGGGGCGATCGTCTCGGGGCCGAGCAGCTCGAGCACCTGCTGGGGCAGGAGGTCCTCGGTCATGCGGGTGGCGGCGGTCGGGGCGATGGCGTTGACCTTGATGTTCTTCTTGGCACCCTCGATCGCCAGGACGTTCATCAGACCCACGAGGCCGGACTTGGCCGAGCCGTAGTTGGACTGTCCGAAGTTGCCGTAGATGCCGGAGGTCGAGGTGGTCATGAGGATGCGGCCGTAGCCGGCCTCGGCCATGTGCGGCCAGACGGCCTTGGTGCAGTTGACCGAGCCCATGAGGTGCACCTCGAGGACCTTGCGGAAGTCGTCGGTCTCCATCTTGGCGAAGGACTTGTCGCGCAGGATGCCGGCGTTGTTGATGAGGATGTCGATGCGGCCCCACTTGGCGATCACCGAGGAGACCAGCGCGTCGACGGCGGGCTCGTCGGTGATGTCGTGGCCGTCGACGATCGCCTCGCCGCCGTCGGCGACGATCTCGTCGACCACCTTCTGCGCCGGGCTGGCGTCTCCACCGGCGCCGTGGACGTCGCCGCCGAGGTCGTTGACGACGACCTTGGCGCCCCGCTCGGCCAGGGCCAGGGCGTAGGCGCGGCCGAGGCCGCCGCCGGCGCCGGTGACGATCGCGACGCGGTCGGTGAAGTCGATGGGGGTGCTCATTCCAGGGTCCTCCGGGGTGCTCGTCGGGGTGGCCGCGGGACTCGTCGCCGCGTGCCCTACGCTTCAGCGTAATCGCGGCCCGCGGGCCCGGATCGTGCCGCTCACGAAACACCTGCGCGTAAAGGTTTCCTCACCCCATGGCGAAGTCCCCGTTCTCCCGTGCGCTCCGCACCGTCGTGGCCGCGGGCGCGACGGCGATGATCACTCTCCTCCCGGCGCCGGCCGCCGCCCAGGCCGGGCCGGGGCCGCTCCCCTCACCGGGCCGGCTCAGTGCGGACCTGGGGGTGCCCACGGTGGACCGGCTCGCCGCCGACCTGGGTCTGCCCGGGGCGCCCGCGCCGGCGTCGGCGCCCCGCCGGCCCGACTGCGGCGTGGAGCGCTGCGTGGCCCTGACCTTCGACGACGGCCCGGAGCGCGCCACCACGATGCCGCTGCTCGACACGCTCGAGCGCAAGAACGCCCGCGCCTCGTTCTTCGTGATCGGCCGCAAGATCGCGGGCAACGAGGACGTGCTGCGCCGGATGACGCGGCTGGGCATGGACGTGGAGAACCACACGTGGGACCACCCCGACCTGCGGAGGCTGCCGGCCGACGCCGTCACCGCCCAGATCCGCCGGACGACGGACGCCATCACCCGCACCACGGGGGTGGCGCCCCGCTACGTCCGGCCCCCGTACGGGTCGTGGACCCCGGGCGTCACGCCCACCGCGGGCCTCGAGCCGGCGCTGTGGGAGGTGGACACGCGGGACTGGGAGTCCCTCGACACCGCCCGCGTGGTCCGGGCCGCCCTCGCCGGGGCCCGGCCGGGAGCGGTGATCCTCATGCACGACGTCCACCCCTCGACGGTCGCGGCGGTGCCGGCGATCATCGACGGCCTCCGCGAGCGGGGCCTCACGCCGGTCAGCCTGCGGGACCTGCGCGGCGTGGCCCCGCGCCCGGCGGCCGCGCCCGGCCCGGCGCCGTTGC
>DUTZ01000348.1 GCA_012841845.1 Actinomycetales bacterium
GCGTGGCGTGGACCGCCGCCGTCGTGCTGGCCGCGGTGGCCGCGGCCTCGGTCCTCGCCGCGCGGGTGGTGCGTTAACCCAGGCCCTCGGCGCCCGCGGCGGCCTCGACGGGGGCGTCGACCCCGCCGTCGTTGAGCATCGGGACGTCAAAGACGAACTCGGGGATCGCGAACGCGTCCACCAGCGTGCGCGCCTTGCCGGCGAGCTTGGTGCACAGCCGGTTGAGCGCGGCCGTGGCCGCCTTGGTCCGCTCCGTGGTGAGCCGGTTGTGCTCGAGGAACCAGCCCTTGTCGCGGTCCACCACGTCCAGCACGAACACGTCGGCGAGCATGCCCAACATCTCGCGGGCGTCCTCGTCCTCGCACGCCTCGATCGCCTCGACGAACTGCTCGAACACCCAGCTGTCCATGTGGGCCCTGCCCGCCGCCAGGATGTGGTCCTGCGCCGAGTTGAACACCTTGAACGCCTCGGACCCGTCCTCTCCCTGCGCCTTGCGCAGCCGCCGGGCCACCGTCTCCACCAGGTGCTCCGAGCGGTCCACGAGCAGCTCGAGCTGGTTGCCCCGGTCGAGCAGGTCCGTGTGCTCACGGTCCGTCACCGAGTCCACGAGCTTCTGCCACAGCGTGGAGGCGCGGGTCTTCTCCTGCACCACGTCCGCCACCATGTTGAGCGCGAACGTCACCGTCTCGACCTGGTCCATGTCGCCGAACTCGCTCGCGTACGCCGTGAGCAGCTCCTTGCCGACGAGCTGCATGAGCACCACGTTGTCGCCCTCGAAGGTCGAGAACACGTCGGCGTCGGCCCGCATCGTGGTGAGCCGGTTCTCCGCCATGTAGCCCGCGCCGCCGCACGCCAGGCGGGCCTCGCTGATCGTCTCGTTGGCCCAGCCGGTCACCGCGGCCTTGATGCCCGCGGCGTGCGCCTCCATCTCCCGCCGGCGGCGGTCGTCGAAGTAGTCCGGGAACTTCTCGAACTCGTCGAGCTCGGCGATGATCGCGTTCTGCGCGCACGCGTAGGCGTACGCGCGGGCGACGCGCGGCATGAGGCGGCGCTGGTGCTCGCGGTACTCCAGCAGCGGGATGCCCTTGCCCGTCTCCGGGTGGTCGAACTGGCGGCGGACCAGCCCGTAGCGCACCGCCAGCGCGAGCGCCGTGCGCGCCGCCGCGCCCGACGCCGCACCCACGGACACGCGGCCGCGGATCAGGGTGCCGAGCATGGTGAAGAACCGGGCGCCGTCGGACTCGATCGACGACGAGTACAGGCCGTCGGCGTCCACCGCCCCGAACCGGTCGAGCAGCGCCTCCCGCGGCACCCGCACCTTGTCGAAGCGGATGCGGCCGTTGTCCACGCCCAGCAGCCCGCCCTTGTGGCCGTGGTCCGTGGTCGTGACGCCCGGCAGGTCGTTGCCGTCGGAGTCGCGGATCGGCACGAGCAGGCAGTGCACGCCGTGGTTGTCCGGCTCCCCGTCCTTGTCCGGCGTGATGAGCTGGGCGAACACCGCGGCCAGCCGGCCGTCGCGCGCCGCGTTGCCGATGTAGGCCTTCTCGGCGCTCGGCGTGGGGGTGTCCACGACGAACTCGCCCGTCTCCCGGTCGAAGGTCGCCGTGGTCTCGAGGTTCTGCACGTCCGAGCCCTGGCCGAGCTCGGTCATGGCGAAGCAGCCGAGCAGGTCCAGCGAGATGGCGTCCGGCAGGTACTTCCGGCGGACCTCCTCGTTGCCGAGGTTGGAGATGGCGCCGCCGAACAGGCCCCACTGCACGCCCGCCTTGACCATGAGGGACAGGTCGCCGTGGCCGAGCATCTCGAACGCCGTGAGCACGCCGCCCGCGTCGCCCGCGCCCCCGTCCTCCTTGCGGAAGCCCAGCTTGGGGATGCCCGTCTCCGCGAGGCGGGAGAGCTGGCCGAGCACGTGCTCCCGGTGCTCCTCCATCGACAGCCCGATCGGGGAGAGCACCTCGGGGGTCATCGCCTCGCGCGTCGTGCGGCGTGTGTCGGCCCAGTGGCCGTCGAGGACCTTCTGCAGGGCCGTGGCGAGCGCGGTGTCGCCCGGGCCGGCGGGGCCGGTGACCCGGCCGAAGGCGGGGCGGGCGGGCGGTGGGGTGGTGGGGGTCCCGGGGGTGGACCCGTCGGCGGACTTCTGGACGTCGGTCTCGGAGGTCATGCCCCGACTCTACGGAGACGCGTGCGGGGCGGACACCGAAAAGGGCCCCTCCGCGCGTGGCGGAAGGGCCCTCTCGAGGGTCGGGGTGGCGGGATTTGAACCCACGGCCTCTTCGTCCCGAACGAAGCGCGCTACCAAGCTGCGCCACACCCCGTGGTGCGACGAGAGACACTCTAGCGCCCGCCCGGCCGATACGCGAAACCGGGTGACGGCCGCCCCCGGCTCAGGCGAACTGCGGCTCCCGGATCTGCACGGGCTCCACCGGCGCCTCCGCCTCGCCGCCGCCGGGGCCGCCGACCAGCGTGAGCAGCGCGGCCTCGGGCCGGCAGAACGTGCGGATCGGCACGTACGGCGACGTGCCGAGCCCGGCCGAGACGTGCAGCACGAGGTTCCGGCCCCACGCGGAGACCCCCCGGGCCCGCGAGCGGTCGATCCCGCAGTTGGTGACGATCGCGCCCGTGGGCAGGCAGAGCTGCCCGCCGTGCGTGTGGCCGGCCAGGGCGAGGTCGTAGCCGTCGTCGTCGAACCGGTCCAACACCCGCGGCTCCGGCGCGTGGGTCAGGCCGATCCGCAGGTCGAAGGCGGGGCCGGCGGGGCCGGCGATCTCGTCGTACCGGTCGCGGCCGATGTGCGGGTCGTCGACCCCGGCCACCAGCACCGAGCGGCCGTCCACGGCGATCTCGGCGCGCCGGTGCGTGACGTCCACCCAGCCGCGCTCGGTGAACGCCGCGCGCAGGTCCCGCCACGGCAGCGGGATCTCCGAGTGCGTCTTCTCCCCGATCCCGAGGTAGGGCAGCGGGTTCTTGGGCACGGGCGCGTAGTAGTCGTTGGAGCCGAAGACGAACGCGCCCGGCACGTCGAGCAGCGGGCCGAGCGTCTGCACCACGGTGGGCACCGCGCGGTCGCTGGACAGGTTGTCGCCGGTGTTGACGACGAGGTCCGGCGACAACTCGGCAAGCTCGGAGACGAACCGCTGCTTGCGCTTCTGCCCGGGCATCATGTGCAGGTCGGACAGGTGCAGGATCGTCAGCGGCTCGGAGCCGGGCGCCAGCAGCGGCAGCGTGTAGCGGCGCAGGGCGAAGGCGTTGCGCTCCCAGGCGCCCGCGTAGGCGGTGCCGGCCGCGGCCGCCC
>DUTZ01000349.1 GCA_012841845.1 Actinomycetales bacterium
CAGCGCGTCGGCGTGGCGCGGACGCTGGCCGCCGACCCGCCGGTCCTGCTCATGGACGAGCCGTTCGGCGCCGTGGACCCCATCACGCGCGCCTCGCTCCAGGACGAGCTCATCCGACTGCAGGACGAGCTGCACAAGACCATCGTCTTTGTCACCCACGACTTCAACGAGGCCGTCAAGATCGGCGACCGGATCGCCGTGCTCGGCCCCGGCTCGTCGGTCCTGCAGTTCGATACCCCGGAGGCGATCCTCGCCCACCCGGCCGACGACACGGTCGCGGGCTTCATCGGCGACGACGCCGCGCTCAAGACGCTCACCCTCCGCACCGTCGGCGACGTGGCGCTGGGCGAGGCGCCCACGGCGAGGGAGTCCGAGGCGCCGCACGCGTTCGCCGGCCGGCTCCGCGCGAGCCCCGACGAGTGGGGCGTGGTGCTCGACGACGCCGGCCGCCCGGTCCGCTGGGTGCGCGGCGACCGCGTGGAGACGATGCCGGACCTGCGGTCGGGCGGTCAGCCGGTGGGCGGCCACGTGACCGTGGACTCGACGCTCCAGGAGGCGCTCGACGGCCTGCTCTCCACCGCCAGCGCCACCACGGTCGTCGTGGACTCCGCCGGCGCGTACCGCGGCACGATCAGCATCGACGACCTCGTGGACG
This sequence comes from Actinomycetales bacterium, assembly GCA_012841845.1. Classification (GTDB taxonomy): domain Bacteria; phylum Actinomycetota; class Actinomycetes; order Mycobacteriales; family Mycobacteriaceae; genus Dietzia. The sequence goes on from DUTZ01000349.1 coordinate 656, forward strand.
AGCTCCGCCGGATCAAGCACCACCACGCCGGGGACCCGGAGTGACCACCGAGTCGCGCGCCGAGAAGGTCCGGCTGTTCGTGCAGCCGGTGCTCGTGCTGGTCGTGGGCGCGGCCGTGCTGTGGTGGGCGCTCACGGGGGAGCTCAGCGAGACCCAGCAGGCCTCCCTCAACGCCGCGTCGATCGCGCAGCGGATCCTCGAGCACATCCAGATCACGATCGCGGTGACGCTCATCGTGGTGGCCATCGGCGTGCCGCTGGGGATCCTGCTCACCCGCCCCCGCATGGGCTTCCTCGCCCCCGTCGCGATCGGGATCGCCAACATCGGCCAGGCGGCCCCGGCCATCGGGCTCATCGTGCTGCTCTTCCTGGCCACCAACCGCACCGGGTTCTGGATCGGGGTGCTGCCCGTGGCCGCGTACGCGCTACTCCCGGTCCTGCGCAACACCATCGTCGGGATCCGGAACGTGGACCCCGCGCTGCTCGAGGCGGCCCGGGGCCAGGGGATGACGGCGAGGAGGGTCCTGCGCTCGGTGGAGCTGCCGCTGGCCGTGCCGTTCATCCTCGCCGGCCTACGCACCACCCTCGTGCTGGCGGTGGGGACGGCCACCCTGAGCTTCCTCGTGGACGCCGGCGGCCTGGGGATCTTCATCGACACCGGCTACCGCCTCCAGGACCACCGCACCCTCGTGGTGGGCTCCGTTCTCGCCGTGTGCCTCGCGCTGTTCGTCGACTGGCTCGGCGGCGTGGGCGAGCGGCTCTTCAACCCCAGGGGGCTCCGATGACCGCCACGCGACGCCGCCCCCTCCGGGCGCTCACCCGGTCCCTCGCCGCCGGCCTGGCCACGGTGCTCGTGGCCACGGGCTGCGGGCTCAGCGACGGCGGGTCCGTCCCGCTGCCGGTGGGCCCCGGACCGGACGGGACCGTGGCCGAGCTCGAGGGCGTCCGCATCACGGTGGGCGGCAAGGACTTCACCGAGGGCGTCCTGGCCAGCTACTTCGTGGAGTTCCTCCTCGCCGCCGCCGGGATGGACGTCTCCGACATGTCGTCGCTGGCCGGGTCCAACAGCTTCCGGCAGGCGATGATCACCGGGCAGGTGGACATCGGCATGGAGTACACGGGCACCGCCTGGATGAGCTACATGGGCCAGGAGGAGCCCATCCGCGACCCGCAGGGCCAGTGGGAGGCGGTCCGCGACGCGGATCTCGAGGAGAACGACATCCGCTGGATGCCGCCCACCACCGTGGACAACACCTACTCCTTCGCGCTCAACCGCGAGGCCGCCGAGCGGACCGGGGTCCGGACGCTCTCGGACTACGCCGACCTCGTCCGGTCTGACCCGTCCGCCGCCGTGACCTGCATGGAGACCGAGTTCTCGGTGCGCCGAGACGGCTGGCCCGGCCTCGCGGACACCTACGGCTTCGACGCGCAGACGGTCCCGGTCCCGATCATGCAGCCGGGCATCATCTACCAGGCCACCGCGGTGGGCCGGGAGTGCACGTTCGGCGAGGTGTACGTCACCGACGGCCGGGTCAAGGGGCTCGACCTGGTGGTGCTCGAGGACGACAAGCGCTTCTTCCCCGTCTACAACCTCGCCACGGTGATCCGCGGCGAGGTCCTGGACGAGCACCCGGAGATCGAGGAGGTCCTGGCCCCGCTCGTGGACGTGCTCACCAACGAGGTCATGGTGGACCTCAACATGCGCGTCGACGTGGACGGCGAGGACCCCGCGCAGGTCGCGAGGGATTTCCTCGTGGAGCAGGGGCTCGTCACCACGGGGTGATTCTGCGCCGGAGCCGGCCGTGGAGGACAATCGGACGCAGGCACCCCAGGAGGTATGCATGCCCAGGAATCCGTTCGCGGTGGTGAGCGGGCTCCCCCGCGCGGCCGCGCGGCTGCCCAAGATGGCCCCCGACCTGTCCCAGCTCCCCAAGGGCAGGTTCGTCACCCTCACCGACGACGTGCGGACCCGGCTGTACGACACCGGCGAGGAGAACCTCACCCCGGTCGTGCTGCTCCACGGCATGGCCGCCACCGGGATGCTCAACTGGTACCAGACCTTCCAGCGCCTGCGGGGCGAGTACCGCCTCATCTCCTTTGACCAGCGCTGGCACGGCAAGGGTTTCAAGGGCGACTTCGGGTTCGACACCCTCACCGACGACGCCCTGCGCGTCATCGACCACCTCGAGCTCGAGAAGCCGGTCCTCGGCGGCTACTCCATGGGCGGGCTGATCTCCCAGCTCGCGGCCCGCCGCGACCCGTCCCGGCTCGGGGGGCTCGTCCTGGCGGCCACCGGCACCGGCGCCGAGCGCAACGCCCTGGAGAAGCTCACGATGGGCGGCTTCCTGCGCACGAGCCCGCTGCTCAACACGGTGCCCATGGAGTTCGCGGAGGAGTTGGAGGACGACGACGACCCGCTCAACGCCCACCGGTGGGCGATGCGGGAGCTCGCCTCCGTCTCGTTCACCACCCACCGCACCGTGATCGGCGAGGTCGCCAAGTTCAACTCCACCGAGTGGCTGTACCAGCTCGACCTGCCGGTGGCGATCGTCAAGACGATGCGCGACGTGGCGTTCCCGCGCTATATCCAGGACGAGATGGCCGACCTACTGCCGCACAGCGCGGTGTTCCCCATCACCGCCGGTCACGCCGTGTGCGCCACGCACCCGGGCACGTTCGCCCGGCGGATGCGCACCGCCATCGGCTGGGTGGTGTCCAACGCCGGGTGAGCCCGGCGGACCGTCGGTGACGGGGCCGCACCGTCAGGGGACGGTCAGTTGTTCGTCGTGGCTTCGTCCAGGCGGTCGCGCGCCTCGTCGCCGTACTCCTGGAGGCACTGCTCGATCTTGGCCTGGTCGGTCCCGGCGTCCTGCAGGCACTGGCCGGCGTCGGTGTTCTGGACCAGCGAGACGATGCCGAACGTGATGAGTCCGCCGATGATCACGGCGAGCAGGCCCAGGATCGCGCCGGCCACGCCCGAACCCCGGCCCGAGCCGTTGATCCGCTTGGCGCGACCGCGGGCGACGAGGCCCACGATGATCGCGATGAGGCCCAGGACGATGCCGGCGACGCCGAGGACCGGGACCCAGGACACCGCGAGGGCCAGGAGGCCGAGCAGCAGCGCCGCGATGCCCAACCCGGCGCCGCCCTTCCGCCGCACCGCCGGCTCGCCGGCGTAGGCGCCGCGGTCGTCGCGGTAGGCACCCCGGTCGTCCGCGTAC
>DUTZ01000350.1 GCA_012841845.1 Actinomycetales bacterium
CCCGTCGAGGGTGCGCGGCTGTGGCGTCGGCGCCTGCGGCTTCGGCTTCGGTTCGTGCCGGCCCGTGCCGGCCCGTGCCCGATTGCACAACCTCAGCCGGGCATCGTTCGAGTGGTCTCCGGGCTGGTGTTGTGCAATCGGTGGGGTCGGATGTTGTGCATTCGGTTGTTGTGCGATCGGTGGGTCAGACGCGCTCGAAGACCGCCGCCAGGCCCTGGCCGCCGCCGATGCACATCGTCTCCAGGCCCCACTGCGCGTCCCGGCGGACCATCTCGTGGGAGAGGGTGGCCAGCATGCGGGCCCCGGTGGCGCCCACGGGGTGGCCCAGTGAGATGCCGGAGCCGTGCGGGTTGAGGTGCTCGGAGGCAGGGTCAAGGTCCCACTCCCGCATCACGGACAGCGCCTGGGCGGCAAAGGCCTCGTTGAGCTCGATCACGTCCATGTCGGCGAGCGTCAGCCCGAGCCGCTCGAGGGCGCGTACGGTGGCGGGCACGGGGCCGATGCCCATGGTCTCGGGCGCGACGCCGGCCACGGCCCACGAGGCCAGCCGGACGAGCGGGGTGAGCCCGAGCGCGGCCGCGCGGTCGGCGGTGGTCACCACGCACATCGCGGCGCCGTCGTTCTGGCCGGAGGCGTTGCCGGCGGTGACGGTGGCGTCGGGGTCGGTGCGGCCCATCATGGGGCGGAGCCGAGCCAGTGCCTCGACCGAGGTGTCGGCGCGGGGGTGCTCGTCGGTGTCGACGACGAGGTCCTCGCCCTTGCGCCGGGGGACGGTCACGGGGACGATCTCGTCGGCGAACGCCCCGGAGGTCTGGGCGGCCACGGCCCGCTGGTGCGACTGCACGGCGAGCCGGTCCTGTTCCTCGCGGCTGATGCCGTACTCGCGGCGGAGGTTCTCGGCGGTCTCGATCATGCCGCCGTCGATGACGTGCGAGCGCCCGCCCACGGTAGTGCGGGCGCGCCCGAGGCGGTCGGCCAGGGAGACGCCGTCGCCCGTGATGCCCCAGCGGGGGGAGGGCGTGGCGTAGAACTCCACCTGGCTCATGGACTCGACGCCGCCGGCCACCACGAGGTCCATACCGCCGGAGGCCACCTGGAGTGCGCCGGTGATGACGGCCTGGAGCCCGGATCCACAACGCCTGTCGAGCTGCATGCCCGGTACGGCGATGCCGAGCGGCGAGTCGAGGGCGGCGATCCGTCCGATCGCGGGGCCCTCGCCGCTCGGGGAGCCCTGGCCGAGCACCACGTCGTCGACGTCGGCGCCGGTGAGTCCGGTGCGCTCGACGAGGGCGGTGAGCAGGCCGGTCGCGAGGGTGTTGGCGTCCAGGTCGCGGAACACGCCGCCGAAGCGGCCGACCGGGGTGCGGAGGGGGTGGCAGATGACGACGTCGCGCATGGGGGTTCTCCTGAGGGTGGGGGTCAGCGGGTCACGGTGGCCAGGTCGGCCGAGAGCGCCCCGGCGGTGGCCACGAGTTCGGGGACCACCTGTTCGCGCAGGTGGTCGAGGGTGTAGCGGGCGGCGTGGGTCGAGAGGTTGATCGCGGCCACGACCCGGCCGTCGCGGTCGCGGACGGGGGCGGCGAGCGAGCGCAGCCCGGGTTCGAGTTCCTGGTCCACGAGAGCCCACCCCTGCTCGGCGACGGTGGCGAGCTCGGGGCGCAGCGCGGCCTCGTCGGTGAGGCCGTGCGGCGTGTGGGCGTGGACGTCGGCCCGGGCGAGGTGGGCGTCCAGCTCGGCGGCGGGGAGGGCGGCGAGCAGGACCCGGCCCATCGACGTGGCGTAGGCCGGGAAGCGGGTGCCGATGGTGATGCCGATCGTCATGATCCGCCGCACCTGGACGCGGCCCACGTACACGATGTCGGTCCCGTCGAGCACGGCCACGGAGGACGACTCGTCGAGCCGTGAACTGAGCTTCTCGAGGTGGGGCTGCGCGAGGTCCGAGAGCGGCATGGCCGACAGGTAGCTGTAGCCCAGGTCCAGGACGCGAGGTGTGAGCCAGAACACGGTCCCCGCGGTGTCCACGTAGCCGAGCTCGACGAGGGTGTGGAGGAAGCGGCGGGCGGTGGCCCGCGTGAGTCCGGTGGCCCGGGCCACGTCGCTCAGGGTCCGGCGGGGGTTGTCGGCGTCGAAGGCCGTGATGACGGCGAGCCCGCGGGCGAGGGACTGGACGAAGTCGGGGGAGGCCGACCTGTCGACCTCCGCGGGGGCGCCGCTCATGCCCGACCGGCTTCGGCGGCCTCGAGGTGCGATCGCAGTACGGCGGTGACCCGCTCGGGGATTTCGACCGTGGGCACGTGCGCGGCGGGGGAGAGGACGGTGAACTCCGCCCCCGGCACGCCGTCGGCGATCTCGCGGAGGACCTCGGGCGGGGTGGAGGGGTCCTCGTCGCCGGCCACGACCAGCGTGGGGCAGGTGATACGCGCCAGGTCGGCGCGGCCGTCCCACCCGGACAGGGCGTCGCAGCACGAGGCGTAGCCCTCGGCGCTGGTGGCGAGGATCATCGCGCGGAGCCGGTCCACCTCGCCGGGCTCGCTCTGTGCCCGGGCGGGCGTGAGCCACCGGGCCACCACGGCGTCGGCGACGGCCGCGGTCCCGCCCTCGCGGACGGTCGCCGCCCGTTCGGTCCACGCCGAGGGTTCGCCGAACTTCGCGGCGGTGCACAGCAGCGCCGCGGAGCGGATGCGCGACGCGCGGTGGACGGCGAGCCACTGCGCCACGGCGCCGCCGAGGGAGAGCCCGACCACGTGGAAGGCCTCGACGTCGAGTGAGTCGAGGAGCGACAGGACGTCGTCGGCGAGATCGGCCACGGTGCACGGGCCGGGGACGACCTCGGACCCGCCGTGGCCGCGGTGGTCGACCGCGACGACGCGGTGGTCGCCGGCGAGGTCGGCGACCTGCGCGTCCCACATCGAGCGGTCGGAGCCGAGTGAGCCGAGCAGGACCACGACGGGTGCGTCGGCGGCGTCCGCCGAGCCGGGTCCGCGGACCTCGTGGGACAGGGTGGCGGGCATGGGAGGGGTCCTTCCTGTGGGCGGCCGGTCGGGTGATGTGGCCCACCTTACGCCACATTCGTACGCAAAGCGAACAGTTGTACTTAAAGCGAACACGGCGTACGGTGTGTGACATGACCAACAAAATCGTCCCTTCGGCCGCCGAGGCGGTCGCCGACATCCCCGACGGGGCGTCGCTGGCGGTGGGCGGGTTCGGACTGGTGGGCATCCCCGCCGTCCTCATCGACGCCCTCCTCGACCAGGGCGCCACGGACCTGAGCACCGTGAGCAACAACTGCGGCACCGACGGCTTCGGCCTCGGCAAGCTGCTCGAGGCGCACCGCATCACTCGGACCACCGCCTCCTACGTGGGCGCCAACAAGGAGTTCGCCCGCCAGTACCTCTCCGGCGAGCTCGAGGTGGAACTCACCCCGCAGGGCACGCTCGCCGAACGCATGCGCGCCGGCGGCGCCGGCATCCCCGCCTTCTACACGCCGGCCGGCGTCGGCACGATGGTCGCCGAGGGCGGCCTGCCGCTCCGGTATGACGGCGAGGGTGGCGTCGCCAAGGCCTCCGAGCCCAAGGAGGTCCGGGTGTTCGACGGCGAGCAGTACGTCCTCGAACGCTCGATCGTCACCGACTTCGCCCTGGTCCACGCCCACAGGGCGGACACCGCCGGCAACCTGCAGTTCCGCGGCACGGCCCGGAACTTCAACCCGGACGTCGCCATGGCCGGGCGCATCACGATCGTCCAGGCCGAGGAGGTCGTCGAGCCGGGCGGGATCGACCCGGCGGACGTGCACGTCCCCGGCATCTTCGTCCAACGCGTCGTCGAGGTCGGCCGTCAGGAGACCGGCGTCGAGATCGAGAAGCTGAGCACCACCGGGGAGGAGCGGTCATGAGCTGGACCCACGAGCAGATGGCGGCCCGCATCGCCGCCGACTTCACCGACGGCCAGTACGTCAACCTCGGCATCGGTATGCCGACCCTCATCCCGGACCACGTCCCGGCCGGCGTCGAGGTGACGCTGCACTCGGAGAACGGCATCCTCGGCGTGGGCCCGTACCCGACACGCGAGCAGCTCGACCCCGAGATGATCAACGCCGGCAAGGAGACCATCACCGCGGCGGCGGGGGCGGCGTTCTTCTCGTCGTCGGAGTCCTTCGCCATGATCCGCGGCGGCCACGTCGACGTGGCCGTGCTCGGCGCCATGCAGGTCTCCCGGTCCGGCGACCTGTCCAACTGGATGATCCCGGGCGCCATGGTCAAGGGCATGGGCGGCGCGATGGACCTCGTCCACGGCGCCGGCCGCGTCATCGTGATGATGGACCACGTCACCCGCAAGGGCGAGCTCAAGCTCCTGCAGGAGAACACCCTGCCGTACACGGGCAAGGCCTGCGTCCAGCGGATCGTCACCGACCTGTGCGTCCTCGACGTCACCGACGAGGGCTTCCGCCTGGTCGAGCTCGCGCCGGACGTGACGCTCGAGGAGGTCCGCGCCAAGACCGGCGCCGAGGTCCACGCCGACTGACCGTCCCGCTCCCCAGGTGAACAGGGGGTGGCCGGTGCTCCGCGGGCCCGCGCGACGGGGTCGTCCCTCACTAGGGTGGGGGCCGACCCCGTCGTCGTATGAGGAAGGCCCCCACACATGACCTCGACCGCCCCGGTCACCGTCACCGTCACCGGCGCCGCCGGCCAGATCGCGTACTCGCTGCTCTTCCGGCTCGCCGCGGGCGAGGTCTACGGCGCGGACACCCCGATCCGCCTGCGCCTGCTCGAGATCCCGTCCGCCGTCGGCGCGGCGGAGGGCGTGGCCATGGAACTCGACGACTGCGCGTTCCCCACGCTCGCGTCGATCGACATCACCGACGAGCCGAACGCCGGCTTCGAGGGCGCCAACGCGGCCTTCCTCGTGGGCGCCAAGCCGCGCGGCAAGGGCATGGAGCGCGCGGACCTGCTCACCGCCAACGGCGCGATCTTCCGCGACCAGGGCAAGGCGATCAACGACCACGCGGCCCAGGACGTGCGCGTCCTCGTCGTGGGCAATCCCGCCAACACCAACGCCTACATCGCGCACCGCCACGCGCCCGACGTCCCGGCGGGCCGGTTCACCGCCCTCATGCGCCTGGACCACAACCGGGCGTTGAGCCAGCTCGCCACGCGCCTCGGCGCGCCGGTCGGCGAGCTCGACGGCGCCGTCGTCTGGGGCAACCACTCGGCCACGCAGTTCCCCGACGTCTCCTACCTCACCCGCCGGGGCGAGCCCGTCACCGCCGGGATCGGCGAGACGTGGCTCACCGACACCTTCATCCCCAAGGTCGCCAAGCGCGGCGCGGAGATCATCGCGGTGCGCGGCTCCTCTTCCGCGGCGTCGGCCGCGGGCGCGTCGATCGACCACATGCGCGACTGGGTGCAGGGCACGCCCGGCGACTCGTGGACCACCGTCGCCCTGCCGTCCGGCGGGCAGTACGGGACGGTCGAGGGCGTGGTCACCGGCCTGCCGTGCCGCAGCCGCGGCGACGAGTGGGAGGTCGTCGAGGGCCTGGAGATCTCGGACTTCCAGCGCGCGCGGATCGACGCCTCGGTCGCCGAGCTCGTCGAGGAGCGCGACGCCGTGCAGGGGCTCGGGCTGGTCTGAGGCCTCCCCGCGGCGCCCGGGGCGCCCACGCGAGGCGCACCTGTGTGCGCCCGGGGCGCCCGCGAGAGTGCGCAACCGTTTCCGGGCCCCCACGCGCGTGGGGGCCCGGACCGCGCATTGCCTAGGATGGCCTGGTGACGACTCCAGCGACTCCCGGCCCCGGTACCTCTCGCGCGGACTCCCTGCCCGCCTCGTGGAATCCCGGCGAGGTAGAGGCGGAGCTGTATCAGCGCTGGGTGGACGCGGGCTACTTCGAGGCCGACGCGACCAGCGACAAGCCGCCGTACTCGATCGTCCTGCCGCCCCCCAACGTCACGGGCAGCCTGCACATGGGCCACGCGCTGGACCACACGCTCATGGACGTCCTGAGCCGCCGCAAGCGGATGCAGGGCTTCGAGGTGCTGTGGCTGCCGGGCATGGACCACGCCGGCATCGCCACGCAGACGCTCGTGGACAGGCAGCTGCGCGAGCAGGGGATCGACCGCCACGAGATCGGCCGCGAGGCGTTCGTGGAGAAGGTCTGGGAGTGGAAGGCCGAGTCCGGCGGCACGATCGGCGAGCAGATGCGCCGCCTCGGCGACGGCGTGGACTGGTCGCGCGAGCGCTTCACCCTGGACGAGGGCCTGAGCCGCGCCGTGCAGACCATCTTCAAGGAGCTCTACGACGCGGGGCTGATCTACCGCGCGGAGCGGCTGGTCAACTGGTCGCCGGTGCTGCAGACGGCGATCTCGGACATCGAGGTCAAGTACGCGGACGTCGAGGGCGAGCTCGTGAGCTTCCGCTACGGCTCGATGGACGACGCCGAGCCGCACCTCGTGGTGGCCACCACCCGGCTGGAGACGATGCTCGGCGACACGGCGATCGCGGTGCACCCGGAGGACGAGCGCTACGCGCACCTCGTGGGCACCGAGCTGCCGCACCCGTTCCGCGAGGGCTGGACCATGCGCGTGGTGGCGGACGAGCACGTGGACCCCGAGTTCGGCACGGGCGCCGTCAAGGTCACCCCGGCGCACGACCCCAACGACTTCGAGATCGGCCAGCGGCACGGGCTCGAGATGCCGTCGATCATGGACGCGACCGGCCACATCGAGGGCACGGGGACGCGCTTCGACGGCATGGACCGCTTCGAGGCGCGGAAGGCCGTGCGCGAGGCGCTGGCCGAGCAGGGCCGGATCGTCGCCGAGAAGCGCCCCTACGTGCACTCGGTCGGCCACTCGGAGCGCTCGGGCGAGCCGATCGAGCCGCGCCTGTCGCTGCAGTGGTGGGTCAAGGTCGAGGACCTGGCGCGCATGGCCGGCGACGCGGTCCGCGACGGCGACACCGTGATCCACCCCAGGAGCCAGGAGCCGCGCTGGTTCGACTGGGTGGACGACATGCACGACTGGTGCATCTCCCGCCAGCTCTGGTGGGGGCACCGCATCCCGATCTGGTACGGGCCCGACGGCGAGGTGGTGTGCGTCGGCCCGGACGAGGAGGCGCCCGCCGGGTACACCCAGGAGACGGATGTCCTGGACACGTGGTTCTCCTCGGGTCTGTGGCCGTTCTCCACGATGGGCTGGCCGGACCGCACGGCCGACATCGAGCGCTTCTACCCGACGTCGGTGCTGGTCACGGGCTACGACATCCTGTTCTTCTGGGTGGCCCGGATGATGATGTTCGGCACCTTCGTGGGCCGCACCCTCACCGGCGAGAAGGCCGCCCCCGGCGTCGTGCCGTTCACCGACGTCTTCCTCCACGGCCTGGTGCGCGACGAGCACGGGCAGAAGATGTCCAAGTCCAAGGGCAACGGCATCGACCCGCTGGACTGGGTGGGGCGCTTCGGGGCCGACGCCCTGCGGTTCACGCTGGCGCGCGGCGCCAACCCGGGCGGCGACCTGTCGGTGGGCGACGACGCGGCGCAGGCCTCCCGCAACTTCGCCACCAAGCTGTTCAACGCCACCCGCTTCGCGCTGATGAACGGCGCGCGGGTGGGGGAGCTGCCGGCGGCCGAGCAGCTCACCGACGCCGACCGCTGGATCCTGCACAGCCTGGGGCGGGTCCGCGAGGAGGTGGACGCGCAGCTCGACCGCTACGAGTTCTCCAAGGCGTGCGAGGCGCTGTACCACTTCGCGTGGGACGAGGTCTGCGACTGGTATCTGGAGCTGGCCAAGGTCCAGTTCGGGAGTGACGACGAGGCGCGCGGTTCCGAGCGGGCCGAGCACACGCGGCTCGTGCTGGGGCACGTCCTCGACGTCCTGCTGCGGCTGCTGCACCCGGTGATCCCGTTCGTCACCGAGACCCTGTGGACGGCCCTGACCGGGCGCGAGTCGGTGGTGATCGCCGACTGGCCGTCCGACGTGGCCCCGTCCGCGGGCGCCGACGAGTCGGTGCGCCGGGTGGGCGACACCCAGCACCTCGTCACGGAGATCCGCCGCTTCCGCTCGGACCAGGGCCTCAAGCCCGGCCAGCGGGTCCCGGCGCGGATCTCGGGCGCCGACGCGGCGGACCTGCCGGCCGACGTGCTGGACCAGGTGGCCTCGCTCGCACGGCTCACCCCCGCCGCCGACGACTTCGTCGCCACCGCCTCGCTCGAGGTCCGGCTGAGCCGCGCCACGGTCACGGTGGAGATCGACACCTCCGGGACGATCGACCTCGCGGCCGAGCGCCGGCGCCTGGAGAAGGACCTCGCCGCCGCGCGCAAGGAGCTCGAGCAGACCAGCGCCAAGCTGGGCAACGAGGCGTTCCTCGGCAAGGCGCCCGAGCACGTGGTGGACAAGATCCGAGGCCGCCGGGACGTGGCCGAGGCCGAGGTCGCGCGGATCACCGCGCGGCTCGAGGGGATGCCGCCGGCATGAGCCGTCGACCGCGCCCGGGGCCGCACGACCCGGAGGAGGGCTGGGACACCCCCACCGAGGAGGACGTGGCCGAGCTCCTCGGGGAGGAGGGGCTGGTCGCGGTGCCGCTCGGCGGGCCGATCCCCGGCGACGAGGAGGCCGACGACCCGGACGCCGACGACCACCTCCCGCCGCGCCCCGTCCCCGAGGTGGGCAGCCCCGAGTGGCAGGCCGACACCGCGGACCTCGCCGCGGTGGAGGCCGAGCTGGCCACCCGCTGGCCCGAGACGAAGCTCGAGCCGAGCCTGGACCGGATCGCCGAGCTCATGGGCGTGCTCGGCGACCCGCAGCACGCCTACCCGGTGGTGCACGTGGCCGGCACCAACGGCAAGACGTCGGTCACACGGATGATCGACGCCCTGCTGCGGGCCCTGCACCAGCGCACCGGCCGCACGACGAGCCCGCACCTGCAGACCGTCACCGAGCGCATCGCCCTGGACGGCGAGCCGATCACCCCGCGGCTGTTCGCCGACACCTACCACGAGATCCGGCCCTACCTCGAGCTCGTGGACGAACGCTCCGAGGCCGGCGGGGGGCCGCGCATGAGCTACTTCGAGGTGCTCACCGGCATGGCCTTCGCCGCGTTCGCCGACGCCCCCGTCGACGTGGCCGTGGTGGAGACGGGAATGGGCGGCACGTGGGACGCGACCAACGTGGTGCGGCCGGCCGTCGCCGTCGTCACCCCCGTGGGCCTGGACCACACCGACTACCTGGGCGCCGACCTGGCGGAGATCGCGGGCGAGAAGGCCGGGATCATCCAACCCGGACCGGAGGACGACCTGCTGCCGCGGGACCCGGTCGCCGTGATCGGCCGTCAGGAGCCCGAGGCCATGGAGGTGCTGCTGCGCCGCGCCGTCGAGGTGGGCGCGGTGGTCGCGCGCCTGGGCTCGGAGTTCGACGTGGTGGACCGCCGGCTCGCCGTGGGCGGCCAGCAGCTCACGCTGCGCGGGCTCGGCGGCGAGTACCCGGACGTCTTCCTGCCGCTGTTCGGCGCGCACCAGGCGGAGAACGCCGCCACCGCGCTCGCCGCCGTGGAGGCCTACTTCGGCGCCGGCCCGGACCGCGCGCTCGACCCGGAACTCGTCCGCGCGGGCTTCGCCGCCGTGGACAGCCCCGGCCGCCTCGAGCGCCTGAGCTCCAGCCCGACGGTGCTCGTCGACGCCGCGCACAACGGGCACGGCGGCCGGGCCCTCGCCGAGGCGGTGACCTCCGAGTTCGACTTCAAGCGCCTCGTCGCCGTGGTGGCGATGCTCGACGGCAAGGACGCCGACGCCTTCCTCGCCGCCCTCGAGCCGGTCGTCGAGGAGGTCGTGGTGACCCGCGCCGCGAGCCCGCGCGCCATGGACCTCGAGGACCTGGCCCGGATCGCCGAGGAGCGGTTCACCGCCCAGCGGGTCCACGTGGTGGACGCGCTGCCCGACGCGGTGAGCGCCGCGCTCGACCTGGTGGGGGTGCCGGACCCGACCGCCGACGACGACGTCTCGGGCGTGGGGGTGCTGGTGACCGGCTCCGTGGTGACCGCCGGCGCCGCCCGCGACCTGTTCGGAAAGGACGCCCAGTGAGCAACGCCGAGACCGGCCGCCCGGCCGATGGACGGCCCGGTCGGACCAGCCCGCGCGGGGAGGGGCACGCCCCGTCGGTTGACCCGTGGAAGGGCCTGCGCGGGATCATGGCGGGCACGCTCGTCCTCGAGGCGATCGTCATCGGCCTGGTGCTCACCGTGATCGCGCGGGTCGACGACGGCGCCCACTTCCAGCCGTGGAAGGTGTGGTTCGTCTCCCTGCTCGCCGTGGCGATGCTCGTGGGCAGCGGCCTGCAGCGGCGCCCCTGGGCGATCCCCATGAACCTCGTCCTGGCCGGGCTCGCCGTGCTGCCGGGCTGGATCGTGCACTGGTCGATGGGCGTCTGCGGCCTGATGTTCGCCGCCGTGTGGGCGTACATTCTCTATCTGCGCCGCGACCTCGCGCGCCGGATCGCCGGCGGCTTCCTGGCCAGCCAGCACGACTGACCGGACCTCCCGCCCCGCCCCCGCGCGCTGTCCCTGCGCCCGCGCGCGTAGGACACCGCGCCGCTGCACCGGGAGCGCGCGGCTGTGGGGCCCGGGGGCTCTGTAGCATGGCGGCGTGACCGAGAGAACCTTCTTCCTCATCAAGCCCGACGGCGTCCAGCGTGGCCTGACCGGCCAGATCCTGTCCCGCATCGAGGCCAAGGGCCTGACGATCGTGGCGATGGACATGCGGCAGACGCCGCAGGAGACCGCGGCCGAGCACTACGCGGAGCACAAGGAGCGCCCGTTCTACGGCGACCTGCTCGAGTTCATCACCTCCGGCCCCGTCGTGGCGGGCGTCCTCGAGGGCCCGCGCGCGATCGCCGCGTGGCGCCAGCTCGCCGGCGGCACCGACCCGGTCGAGAAGGCCGCGCCCGGCTCGATCCGTGGCGACTACGGCCTGGAGACCCAGTTCAACCTCGTGCACGGCTCGGACTCCGAGGAGTCGGCCGCCCGCGAGATCGCCCTCTGGTTCCCGAACCTGTAGACCCGCGCGGACGCCCTGCGTTCCGACCCGGCGCCC
>DUTZ01000351.1 GCA_012841845.1 Actinomycetales bacterium
CGGCAAGGGCTCGCGCCCGCGCACCAAGCGGCGCCCGAGCCACGACGACGCCGCGGCCGCGATGGTCGTGAGCGTGGACCGCGGCCGGTGGGGCTGCGTCCTGCTCGACGACGGCCCCGACCACACCACCGGGACCCGGGTCGTGGCGATGCGCGCCCGCGAGCTCGGGCGCACGCCGGTGGTCGTGGGCGACCGCGTCGGCGTCGTGGGCGACCTGTCCGGCGTCAAGGACACGCTCGCCCGCATCGTCCGCGTGGAAGACCGCACGACCGTGCTGCGCCGCACGGCCGACGACTCCGACCCGTACGAGCGGGTCGTGGTGGCCAACGCCGAGCTGCTGCTCATCGTGGTGGCGGTGGCCGACCCGCCGCCGCGCGCCGGGTTCGTGGCCCGCGCCCTCGTGGCCGCCTACACCGGCGGCCTGACGCCCGTGTTGTGCCTGACCAAGGGCGACCTCGACGACCCGGCGGTGTTCGCCGCCGAGTTCTCCGCCCTCGACGTCCCGGTGCTCACCGTGGGGGTCGACGACGAGCTGGACGCGTTGCACGAGCGGATCGACGGCCGGATCTCCGCCCTCATCGGCCACTCCGGGGTGGGCAAGTCGACCCTCGTCAACCGGCTCGTGCCGGACGCCGACCGGGCCACCGGCGTGGTCTCCGGCGTGGGCAAGGGCCGGCACACGTCCACGCAGTCCGTCGCGCTCGAGCTCGGGGCCGGCGGCTGGGTGGTGGACACCCCCGGCATCCGCAGCTTCGGCCTCGCGCACGTCTCACCGGACGACGTGGTGGCGGCCTTCTCCGACCTCGACGAGATCGCGGAGGACTGTCCGCGCGGCTGCACCCACCAGGGGCCGCCCGCGGACCCCGAGTGCGCGTTCGACGCGATCACGGACCCGGCCACGCACCGGCGGGCGCTCGCCGTCCGCGAACTCCTCGGCGCACTGCAGGCCAACGACGCCTGGGCGCTGGGGCTCGATCAGGACTGACAGAGGCGCCACAGCCCGCGCGGGCGCCGGGGCAGATCCACACCGTCCATCCGGACGTCCTCGATCACGGTGCCGCCGAACAGGCGAGGGCGGTGGTTCCCCCGCGCCATCGCGACGGCGCTCGCGCGGCGGACCCAACCGAGCTGGGTCCGGGTATCGGACATGGGATTCGACATCGTCATCACCTCACCCCCAGGCTAGGTTTGACACCTGTCAACCATCAAGTCCCGGGCGGGGTGAACGGGGTCACGGTCAGATCTTGATCTCGACGTCTCCGCAGGCCACGGACACGCAGGTCTGGATCCGCTCTCCCGGACCGTGGTCCGTTCCGTTACGGAGATCACGCACGTGGCCGTCCTCCAGGCCCACGACACACGTCTGGCAGATGCCCATCCGGCAGCCGAAGGGCATCTGGACGCCCACCTTCTCGCCGCCCTCGAGGATCGTCGTGGCGCCGTCGAGCTCGACCGTCTTGCCGGTGCTGCCGAACGTCACCGTGCCCCCGGAGGCCCCGGCGTCCCGGTTGACCGTGAAGCGCTCCACGTACAGGTCGTCGCGGTCCGTGGCGTCGAAGTGCTCGGCCAGCTCGTCGAGCATCGCGTTGGGGCCGCAGGCCCACGTGGGCCGCTCCGCCCAGTCGGGGACGAGCGCCGACATCTGCGCGGCGTCGATCCGCCCCTCCTCGCTGGTGACCCGCAGGTGCATGGTGTACCCGGGCTGCGTCTTCTCCAGCGCCAGGAGCTCCTCGTGGAACAGGGTGTCCTTGCGCTCGCGCACCGAGTGCACGTGCACGACGTCCGGGAACTCGTCGTTGACGGCCCGCCGGTCCAGCGAGCGGAGCATGCCCATGACCGGCGTGATGCCCGAGCCGGCCGTGACGAACATGATCTTGGGCGGCGTGGGCGAGGGCAGGTGGAAGTCCCCCGCCGGCGCGGCGAGCCGCACGATGGTCCCCGGCTCGACGGTGCCCACGATGTGGTTGCTCAGCAGGCCCTCGGGCATCGCCTTGACCGTCACCGAGTACTCGCCGCGACCCGACGTGGGGGCCGAGGTGAGCGAATAGGAGCGCCACGTCCACCGCCCCTCGACCAGGACGCCGATGCCAAGGTACTGGCCCGGCTGGTAGCGGGGGCTGGCCCCCCAGCCCGGCTTGATGACCAGCGTCACCACGTCCTCGGCCTCCCGCCGCACCGAGACCACTTCGCCGCGCAGCTCCCGCGAGGACCACAGCGGGTAGACGAGCGACGAGTAGTCGTCCGGCAGGAGAGGGTGGGTGAGGCGTCGCAGCAGGCGGTGCGCCGTGCGCGGCTCCGGCACGCGCGCGGCCGCGGCGCGCAGGACTCGGGACAGGCCGCTCTGGGACTCGGACACGGGGGCCTCCTCACCGCCGGCGGGTGCGCCGCCCCGGCGGGGCGGCGTCGACCCGACGGCTAACCTACGCAAGCGTAGGTTAGCGGCGGGGCGGACGCCAGCGCTTCCCCGCGACGCTCAGAGCAGGCTCAGCAGAAAGGGCAGCTCGACCGGGTCGTACCAGGCCAGATCCGCGTCGAGGGCGTCCCCCACGGTCAGCTCCGCGTCCTCGTCCCCCAGGTCCGCCCGGTCCACCGCGTCGACCGCCGCGCGCACGAGGTCGACCGCGCCCGCGAGATCCACGTGGACCGCCGCGACCTCCGCCGACGCCACCGTGCCTCCCGCCCCGGGCCGGTCCAGCCGCACCACCGAGGTGTCCAGGTCCGGCCGGAGCACCACCTCGCCGTCGGGCACGTCGACGCTCACCACCACCCGGCGGTAGGGGTGCGTGGCGTGGGCGGCCCCCGCGTCCACCTCCCCGCCGAGCAGGCGCAGGGAGGCGCGCGCGGCCTCGAGGAAGGCGACGTGCTCGATCTCCTCGGCGTCGCCCTCGGAGTAGGACTCGACGAGTGCCGGCGTCGCGGCGAACGCGGTTCCGCTGCGCACCGGCATGCGGCCGTCCTCGAGCAGGGTCTCGAGCATCGTGAGCGTGGCGGGGACGAACAGGCGCATGGTGGGCTCCTGGGCAGGGACGGGTCAGCGCACCGAGCCCGAGAGCTCGTCCAGCGCCGACGAGATGAGTTCGCCGATCTCCTCCACGTCCGGCACCGCCTGCCGGTCCGAGGTGAATCCGCAGTAGACGGTGCCGGCGTAGCTGCTCATGGACACGGCCAGCGCCTGCCCGTCGAGCAGGGCCGGCACCGGGTAGACCTCGTCGAGCTCGCCGTCGCCCCAGAACATCCCGTGCTGCGGGCCGGGGGCGTTGGTCACCACCAGGTCGTAGCTGTCCGAGGGCAGCATGATGGCCGCCCGCGAGCCGAGCGCGTGGAGCGTGGGCGGGGCGAAGCCCGACAGGCGGGCCAGAGCCTTGGCGCCGACCGCCTCGCGCGAGAGCCGCTGCGTGGCCGTCTCCCGCGAGATCTGCGCCAGCCGCATGCGCGGGTTCGGCTCGCCCACCGGCATGGCGATGAGCGCCGAGGCGATCTCCGCCGAGGTGGCCTCCTCCGTGGGGTCCTGGTCCTCGCTCTCCGCGGTGACGGCCATCGGCACGATCGCCCGCAGCTGGTCGGCGGTCGCCAGGGGGTGCCCGCACGAGAGGATCCACGAACGCAGCGCCCCGCACAGCACGGCCAGCACGACGTCGTTGACCGTGCAGTCGTGCGCCTTGGCGAGCCGCCGCGCGCGCGAGAGCGGGAACGAGGCCAGCCCGACCCGGCTGCCCCGCGGCTTGTCCGTGCGGAACATGCCCGCGAGCCCGCCCGCCGGGCGCAGGAACGCCAGGGACGCCGCCCCGACCATCCCCCGCGTCGCCCGCTCGGCGATCCCCACCAGGCGGGCGGACCGGCGGACCAGCTCGAGCGGGTGGGTGGCGATGGTGAGCATCGCGTCGAGGATGAGCACGCCGTCGCCGGGGGACGGCACCGGCGTCCACGTGGCCACGTCGTCCTCGTCGGCCGAGGCGCGCTCGTCCGACATGAGCACCTGCGCCAGGTCCACCGCGTTGCGCCCGCCCATGAGCACGTGGTGCGTCTTGGTGAGCACGGCCAGCCGGCCGTCCGGGAGCCCCTCGATGAGGTACAGCTCCCACAGGGGCCGGCCCGGCTCCAGCGGGCGGTCCACCAGCCGGGCCACGAGGTCCGCGAGCTGCCGCATCCCGCCCGGCGCCGGCAGCGCCGACCGGCGGACGTGGAAGCTCAGGTCGAAGTCCGGGTCGTCCACCCACACCGCGCGGGCCAGCCCGAACGGCACCTGGCGGATCCGCTGCCGGTACCGCGGCGCGTCCGCGAGGCGGGCGTCGACGAACTCCATGACCCGGTCCAGGTCCCACGGCTCGTCCCGCGAGACCAGCGCGAGCGAGCACGAGTGCCGGCTGCGCGAGCGCGTCCCCTCCCCCAGCAGGAGGTCGGCGTCCGAGGTGGCCAGCCGGGTGGCCATGTCAGACCGCCTCGTCGAGGCCCAGCAGGCCGCGGATCTCGACGGCCGCGCGGTCGAAGACCTGGTAGAACACGCCGATCATCCCCGTCTGGACGGCGCCGAGGACGTTCTCGATCGCGTCGTCCACCATGACGCACTCGCGGGGCTCGAGCTCGAGCCGGCGGGCGGCCTCGAGGAAGGCGCCGGCCTCGGGCTTCTCCACCCCGATCTCGCCGCTGAGCACCACGTGCTCGATCCCGTAGTCGGCCGCGTCCTCGCGCACGCGCTCGGCGCCCGGCCCCTCGGGCTCGTTGGAGAGGATCGCCACACGCACGTCGTTGGCCCGCGCACCGGTGAGGATCCCCCGCCAGTTCTCGCGGTCCTCCTCCGTGCCGTCCAGCACCCCGAAGTAGTCGACGATGAGTCCTCGCATGTCCACCAGCCTAGGCAACGCCGGGTCACCGCGCAGCAGCGGTGGGGGAACCGGTCCCGCGTCCCGCCCGTCAGAAGGGGTGAGGACGCGACGCCATCCCGGGCGTCGCGGGAGGGAGTGAGAACCACATGGCCCCGCAACCCGTGACGACCGAGGGACACCTCGTCCGGCCGCTACCGTCCACCGAACCGTCCGCCGGGGCCGCGCCGTGGTGGGAACCGCCCGTGCCCGCCACC
>DUTZ01000352.1 GCA_012841845.1 Actinomycetales bacterium
CACGACAGCACCACCGGAGACCCGCCCACCGGCAGCGCCAGCCGGCACACACGCACGCCCACACGCGAAAACAAGCCCGCCGTCACCCGACAGCAGCAGTCACACCGGCCCGTGAATCAGCGGGGCTAGGGTGGGCGGCATGAGCCCCGCCGACCCCTCGACCGTCCCCTCCCCCGCCGCGTCCGAGCTCGTCGTCCTCCTCGACGAGGACGGCCGGCCCACCGGCACCGCCGACAAGTCCACCGTGCATACCGCGGACACCCCGCTGCACCTGGCGTTCTCCTGCCACGTGGTGGACGACGAGGGCCGCGTCCTACTCACCCGGCGCGCGCTGGGCAAGCTCACCTGGCCGGGCGTGTGGACCAACGCGTTCTGCGGGCACCCCGGCCCGGACGAGGACCCGGCCGAGGCGATCGTCCGCCGCGCCGAGCAGGAGCTGGGCACGCGGGTCGTGGACGTGACCCCGGCGCTGCCGGACTTCCGCTACCGCGCGGTGGACGACTCGGGCGTGGTGGAGAACGAGATCTGCCCCGTCTACACCGCTCGCATCGCGGCGCCGCTGGACCCGCGGCCCGACGAGGTGTGCGCCCACCACTGGGCCCGCCCGGAGGACGTGCGCGCGGCCGTCGACGCCACCCCGTTCGCGTTCAGCCCGTGGATGGTCGAGCAGGTCCCTCAGATGGAGCTCTACAGCCGCTGAGGTCGAGCCGCGGGATGTGTGGCGGGTTGCGCATCCGTTCCGCGTCGCACGCCGCCGGGTATGCACCCGATCTGTGACCGAACGGATGCGCAACCCGCCTGGGCGCCGACAGAGAGGATGCGCAACCCGGGAGAGGGGTGGCGGGGTCAGCCGGGGATCGAGATCCGCCCCTCCTCGGCGGCCCGGCCGATGTCGGTGCGGTAGTGGCCGCCGCCCAGCTCGATGCCGCCGAGGATCCGGTAGGCCTCGGCACGCGCCTCGGCGAGGTCGGCTCCGGTGCCGACGACGGAGAGCACGCGCCCGCCAGCGGAGACCAGCCGCCCGTCGGCGTCCCGCGCGGTCCCGGCGTGGAGCACACCGGGCTGCTCGGCGCCGTCGATCACGTCGCCGCGCCGCGGGGTCGCCGGGTAGTTCTCGGCCGCCAGGACCACGGTGACGGCGGCGCCGTCGCGCCACACCAGCGGCGGCAGCTCGGCGAGCCGGCCGGTGGCCACCGCGTGCAGGGTCTCTCCCAGCGGCGACTCGAGCAGCGCGAGCACGGCCTGGGTCTCGGGGTCGCCGAAGCGGCAGTTGAACTCCACCACCTCGGGGCCCTCGGACGTGATGGCCAGGCCGGCGTAGAGCAGGCCGGAGAACGGGCAGCCACGGGCCACCATCTCGCGGGCGACGGGCTCGCACACCTCGGTGACGATCCGCTCGACCATTCCCTCCGGCAGCCACGGCAGCGGCGTGTAGGCGCCCATGCCGCCGGTGTTGGGGCCGCGGTCGTCGTCGCCGACCCGCTTGTGGTCCTGGGCGGGCAGGAGCGGCACCACGGTCTCGCCGTCGACGAGGCAGAACAGGGACACCTCGGGGCCGTCGAGGAACGACTCGAGCAGCACGGGGTGGCCGTCGTCCAGGCAGGCCGACGCGTGCGCGCGGGCGGCGGCACGGTCCGTCGTCACCACCACGCCCTTCCCGGCGGCCAGGCCGTCGTCCTTGACCACCCACGTGGGGCCGAAGCGGTCCAGGGCCTCGTCGAGCTCGGCCGGCGAGTCCACGACCTCCGCGCGGGCTGTCCGCACGCCCGCGGCGGCCATGACGTCCTTGGCGAAGGCCTTGGAGCCCTCGATCCGCGCCGCCTCCTTCCCCGGCCCGAACACCGGGACCCCGGCGGCGCGCAGCGCGTCGCCCACACCGGCGACGAGGGGCACCTCGGGGCCGATCACCACGAGGTCCACCTCGAGCCCGCGGGCCAGGGTGGTGACGGCGGCGCCGTCGGTCACGGGGACGTCGTGGGCCGTGGCCTGGACCATGCCGGGGTTGCCGGGGGCCACGTGGAGTTCGGTCACCGCGGGGTCCGCGGCGAGGGCGACGAGGAGGGCGTGCTCACGGGCACCGGAACCGATCACGAGAATGCGCACATCGCCTACAGTAGCGAGGCCCGTGTCGTCCCCGCCCGAGAGGACCGCCAATGTCCGACCTGTCCGCCGTCACCGAGATCAAGCAGCTCAAGTACCGCTACCTCCGCTGCGTGGATCTCCACCTGTGGGACGAGCTCGGCGAGACCCTCGCCGAGGACGTCTCCGCCAGCTACGGAAAGCGCCTGTCCTTCGACTCCCGGGACGCCGTGGTGCGCGGTCTCGCGGAGCAGATGACCGACGACGTCGTCACCGAGCACCGCGTCTCCCACCCGGAGATCACGGTTGACGGCGACACCGCGACGGGCCGCTGGTACCTGCAGGACCGGGTGATCGTGCCCGCCTTCTCCACCATGATCTTCGGCGCCGCGTTCTACGACGACGCCTACGTGCGCGTCGACGGCCGGTGGCTCATCTCGCGCACCGGCTACACCCGCACCTACGAGGCGATGATCGACCTCAAAGACGTGCCGAGCTTCCAGCTCACCGAGAACCACCTGCAGAAGTAGGCGGCGCTCCGGCGGCCGGCGGGCCGGTCAGAGGGCGCTGATCGCCCCCGCCGGCAGGTCCGCGGCGGCCACGGCCTCGCGGCCGGCGTCGGTGAGCATGTCGGACATGCACAGGTCGAGCGTGCGCGAGGAGTCGACGTCGGCCTCCGAGGTGCCCATGGGCTGCAGGCCGAACATCGCGTGCGTGCACAGGCCGGCGACGCCCGCCCAGAACACGCGATTGTGGCGCAGCTCCGTGCCGGGCAGGAACATCCCGGCCTCGACGCCCCGATCCACGATCTCCTGCATCAGGTCCTCGGTCTCGCGGCCCGCGGCGATCACCGTGGCCGACTCTCCGAGGCCCGCCACCATCATCCGGGACCACGCCGGCTCCTCGCCGGTGAAGGCCACCGCGGCGAGGGCGGCGTTGCGCAGGTCCACATAGGCGGCCAGCCCGGCGTCGGCCTCCCCGGCCAGAACCGACGGGAGGGCCAGCTTCTCGGACATCGCCGAGAACCCGGCGGCCGCGACCTCCTCGACCAGCTGCTGACGGTTGGCGAAATGCCGGTACGCGGCCGTCGCGGAGACCCCGATCTCGGTCGCGATCTCCCGGAGGATGATCGCCCGCTCGCCCTGGAACCGCGCCCGCGCGGTGGCCTGCAGGATGATGGCGTTCCGAAGGTCACCGTGGTGGTAGGCCTTCTTCTTGACGACGCCCTCGGCAGGGGGGATGGTGGCCTGAACCATGACGGACTCCTCGCATGCTCTGTCGCCCGATGATGCCTCGGCGATTACGCCCATTACAGCACGTTGCCAGTTGTCATACCGTAACCACGGTGGACGACTTCCGTACTCTCAGGGGTATGGCATCCGTATTCAGCAAGATCATCGCCGGAGAGCTTCCCGGGCGCTTCGTGTGGCAGGACCCGGAGGTCGTCGCCTTTCTCACCATCGCCCCCGTCGCGCAGGGCCACACCCTCGTCGTCCCCCGCGCCGAGGTGGACCGGTGGACCGACCTCGAACCGGCCCTCCTGACCCGCCTCAACGAGGTGGCCCAGGCCGTCGGCAAGGCGGTCATCCAGGGCTTCGGCGCCTCGCGCGCCGGCTACCTCATCGCCGGCTTCGAGGTCCCGCACACCCACATCCACGTGTTCCCCGCCAACGACATGTCGGGCTTCGACCTCGCCCTGGCCGACCCGGACACCCCGGCCGAGGAGTCCGACGCCGCCGCCGACACCCTGCGCCGCACACTGCGCGACCTGGGGTACGGCGAGTTCGTGCCGGAGGACTGACGGGCGCGCGTCCGTCGCGGCGCCCCGGGCTCAGTGCCCGAGTGCCCGGGCCACGTCGCGGAGGTCGTGGTAGTCGTACCACTCGGCCACCAGCCCGCCGCGGAGGTGGAAGAAGGACCCGACGGCGAGGGTGACGCGCTCCCCGGAGATCGTGAACTGCTCGGTCCGCTCCACCGCCGCGGTGTCGCCGTCCACGAGCACGTGGTGGATCCGCACGCTCGCGTCGCTGAGGACCTCGGCCTGGAAGCGGAGGAGGTGGGCCAGATCCTCGTGCCCCTCGAACTCGTCGAACCCCTCGATGTGGATGTGCACGTCCGGCGTGCACAGCGACAGCGCGGTCTGCTCGTCCAGGCGGACGACCGCCTCGACGAGCTCCCGGACGACCTCCGCCGCACCCACCTCGTGCGTCACAATCCCGCGACCGAATCGAGCGGCTGCATGTTCTTGTGGTCCGACCAGCGTGTCACCAACCCGTCGGAGACCTCGACGAAGGAGCAGCTCGGGACGTCCAGGACGCCATCGGGCAGTGTGTACTTCTCCACCCTGCGCAGTGCGGCCACCCCGGGGGTGTCGATCCAGTCGAGTACCGTGATGGTGACGAATCCGGACAGGCGCATGAAGTCCTCGAGGATGTCTCGGACCCCCTCGTGTCCCTCGTACCGCATCACCGGCTCGACGGTGTAGACGATCGACGGCGAGGACAACGCGAGCGCGGCCTCCTCGTCGCCCCGCGAGACCGCGACGAGCCACGCCTCCGCCACACGTCGCGCGGAGCCGCCGGACCCCTCGCCGTCGTCACCGTTCATTCCCCGAAGGTTACCTACACAGACCCCGTCGTCCGACCGGAGGAGACCCGATGCGGCCCCAGGACCTCTACCCCGACCTCGGCGACCTGGTGCGCAGCGCGGCCACCGCGGCCGACCGCGTGGCGCTCGTCCGGGCGGAATGCGAGGTCTGGGACACCGACCACCTCCGCGTCGACGCCGGCACGCAGTGGGGCCCCGCCGAGACCCACGCCGCCGCGATCGACGACCTCGCCGCCGCCGAGGAGGCCCTGCGCGCCGCCGTCGGCCGCCTCGAGGGGGCGTGGGCGGCGATCGGCCGGCTCGCCTCCGACTGAGGGCCCTTGCATGACGCACACGAGTCATCCAACACGGGAATTACCATCATGTAATGCCCGACAGTCCAAAGATCTGGGTCTACATCGACGAGACCGGAGATCGGGGCCAATCCGCAGACGCGAGCCCCATCTTCGGAATGGCTGCACTCCTCGTCTCCGAAGTTGGAGTAGCTCCGCTCCGTGCTGCCGTGACGCAGCTCCGAGGCGAGTTCGGCGTCCCGGACGATCGTCCCATGTCCTGGAAGAAGGACGCCAAGAACCACGACCGCCGACGGCGTGCGGCGGAGATTCTGGGCGAGGTCCCCGGCATCAAGGTTTGTTACGTCTATGCGGTGAAAGACCAGTTGCGGGCTGATTCCTACAAGTCGGACCCCACTCGCTTCTACAACTACGTTGCGATGAGGACGTACAGCTCTCTACTCTGGGCCGCGCGCCACTGGAAGGGCGATCACGCCAGAGTCTGGACCCGATTCGGGCATGTGCGGCGTCACGATCACCGTGGCACGAAGATCTATCTCGAACAGCAAGCCGCCAACGACCCGAGGATCCCTGATCAGTTGGAGCAGGGGCTCCAGTGGGTCTCGGCCGACAAGTACCTCGAGAGCCAAGCCGCTGACCTCTTCGGTGGGTTTCTTCGAGCCGCGACATGGCCGTCCGGCCCCTTCAACTACACGGAACCGTCCTACCTGAGGTCGGTGTGGCACGTGATCCGCAACAGCGAAGTCTGTGCTATCCCCCTCGGGCTGCTCTCGATGCCGCGAAACAGCCTGGCCGCCGATTCAGATTGGCTCCCCTGCCACAACTGTCCGGAGAAATCGGCGAACGGCTCGTCGGGAGCTTCCGGGGGCCGATCCACCTAAGGAGAGCGCTGGCAGCAACGCGGGCGATCCCGGCAAGCACCTGACGAGCCGTGCAGCACAACTGTAACCCCCGGCGACCGATCGCGCAGCAAGTTGTGCAGCGGCTCACGTCGCGGTCAACCTTCACTACGCCCGATCTGAAGGTCGATGAACAGAGCTGGAGACGGGACTTGAACCCGCAACCGCCCGATTACAAGTCGGGTGCGCTACCAATTGCGCCACTCCAGCGTGGGCGCGACACCCGTCGCGACCCGGCTCACATCCTAACCGTCACCGGGCTCCGGCCTTTGGCTAGCGTGTGGTCCGTGGACACCCGCGACGTGACCGGATCACTGACCCGCCCGTTGGCGTTGCTCGGCCTGCGCAAGTCCACCATGGACCTGGCCGTGGAGCCGCCGCTCTCCCCCATGGCGCCGGTCGACCTCGACGACGACGCCGCGGTGACCGACGTGCTCAACCTGGCGCTCGAGATCGCCGGCATCCTGCTCTCCTCCGGGGAGGGCGCCGCCGACACGGTGGCGCAGGCCGAATCCGTGGCCGCCGCGTTCGGTCTTCCCGGGGCGACGGTGGAGGCGACGTTCACCTCCCTGAGCATCGGGGTCAACCGGCGACGGGGCCGGCCCCCGATCTCGGTGATGCGGGTCGTGGACTACCGCACGGTGGACATGACCCGGGTGACCCGCGTGGCCCGGCTCATCGACCAGATCGTGCGGCGCCGGCTGACGGTGGAGCAGGCGGCCGAGGAGGTCGAGCGGATCGTGGCCGCGCCGCACCCGCACTCGTTCCGGGTGGCGGTGCTCGGGTGGGCGATGCTGGGGTGCGCGATCGTCATCCAGCTCGGCGGGAGCCCGCTGGCCGGCCTCATCTCGATGGTCTCGACGTTCGCGCTGATGTTCGTCAACCGCTTCCTCGACCGGCACCGGCTGCCGACGTTCTTCCAGCAGGTCGTCGGCGGGTTCATCGCCGCCGGCTGGGCGCTGGCGGCGTACGCGGTGCTCAGCGACAGGTTCGTGGACGTCAGACCCTCCCAGCTCGTCGCGGCGGGGATCATCGTCCTGCTCGCCGGCCTGACCCTGGTCGGCGCGATCGAGGACGCGATCACCGGCTTCCCCGTGACCTCCGCGGGCCGCGGGGTGGAGACGCTCATCCTCACCGGCGGCGTGCTCGGCGGGATCACGGTGGCGCTCGCCCTGTTCGCCCGGCTCGGTATGACCCCTCCCCCGATCGACCCGTCGATCACCGGGCACGCCGACGTCCACGTGGCGGTCCTGGCGGCCGGGGTCGGTGCCGCCGGCTTCGCGGTGGCCAGCTACGCCACCGTCCGGGCGACGCTCGTCGGCGCGGGCGTCGGGGCCGTGGGCATGCTCATCTACCTCGGGGTGATCGGCACCGGCCTCGGCGTGGTGGTGGGCTCGGCGCTCGCCGCGTGCGCCACCGGCCTCTTCGGCGGCATCCTCGCCCGCCTGGCCACCATCCCGCCGCTGGTGGTGACGGTCGCCGGGATCACCCCGATGCTCCCCGGCCTGTCCGTCTACCGCGGCCTGGCGGCGCTGACCAGCGACCAGACGGGTATCGGCCTGGGCCTGATGTTCCAGGCGCTCGCGATCGCGGTCGCGCTGGCCGCCGGCATCGTCTTCGGCGAGTGGGTGACCCGTAACCTGCGCCGGTCCGCCGCCGCCGACCAGTGACGGAGACGTGACGTAAGATCACGGACGTACACCGACCTCTGGAGGAGTTCCATGGCAGCCGCCGCACCGGCCAACAACGAGCCCGTGCTCGACGACGAGATCGAGCCGGTCGCCGACGAGACCGCGCGCCAGGCCCAGCGGATCGTGGCGTCCTACGCGGCCGACGCCGAGGAGTGCCGGATGCTCCTCGACATGCTGGGGATCGGCCCCGAGGCCGGCGAGGCGGCCGACGCCGGGTAGTCCGGAACAGGAGGGGAACGGGCATGACGGGCACACACGAGACGGACATCCCGGAGGACGGGGCCGACTTCGTCGTCGTGGCCAATCGCCTCCCCGTGGACCTCGTCCGCGAGAAGGACGGGACCGAACGCTGGAAGGCGAGCCCCGGCGGGCTCGTCACCGCGCTCGAGTCCATCCTCAAGGCCAACGACGGCGCCTGGGTGGGCTGGCCGGGCATCGCGGACGCCGAGCCGGAGCCGTTCGACTCCGACGGCATCACGCTGCGGTCCGTCCCCCTGTCCGCCGAGGACGTGGAGCTCTACTACGAGGGCTTCTCCAACGGCACCCTGTGGCCGCTGTTCCACGACGTGGTGGTGCCGCCCGAGTACCACCGCGAGTGGTGGAACGCCTACCGGGAGATCAACCAGCGCTTCGCCGAGGCCACCGCCGCGGCCGCCGCCCGCGACGCCACCGTGTGGGTGCAGGACTACCAGCTCCTGCTGGTGCCCAAGCTCCTGCGGGAGATGCGGCCGGACCTGACCATCGGGTTCTTCCTCCACATCCCCTTCCCGCCCGTCGAGCTGTTCATCCAGCTCCCCTGGCGCTCGGAGATCGTCGAGGGCATGCTCGGCGCCGACCTCGTGGGCTTCCACCTGCCCGGCGGGGCCGACAACTTCCGCTACCTCTCCACGCGGCTGCGCGGCTACCCGTCCAACCGGATCCGGTCCGCCCGCGGGCGCGCCTCGGAGATCCGGCTGCCCGACCGCAAGGTGCGGGTGGGTGCGTTCCCCATCTCGATCGACTCGTCCGCCCTCGACGCCCAGGCCCGCACCCGCGAGACCCTGGCCCGCGCCGCATCGCTGCGCACCGAGCTGGCCTCACCCCGGATCCTCATGCTGGGCGTCGACCGGCTGGACTACACCAAGGGCATCGACGTCCGTCTGCGCGCGCTCGAGGAGCTGTTCGAGGAGGGCCGGCTCGAGCCCTCCGAGGTCACGTTGCTGCAACTGGCCACGCCCAGCCGCGAGCGCGTCGAGCAGTACCAGATCATGCGCTCCCGCATCGAGCAGGCCGTGGGCCGCATCAACGGGCGGTTCGGCGAGATCGGACACCCCGTGGTGACCTACATCCACCGCCCCGTCCCCAAGGACGAGCTCACCGCGTTCTACGTGGCCGCCGACGTCATGCTGGTCACGCCCGTCCGCGACGGCATGAACCTCGTGGCCAAGGAGTACGTGGCCGCGTGCACCGACGGCGAGGGGGCGCTCGTGCTCAGCGAGTTCGCCGGCGCCGCCGCCGAACTCCGCCAGTCCTACCTGTGCAACCCGCACGACCTCGACGGCGTCAAGGACGCGATCATGGCCGCCGTCGAGGAACCGCAGGAGGACCGCCGCAAGCGGATGCGTTCGCTGCGCCGCCAGGTGCTCGGCAACGACGTCCACGCCTGGGCCCGCCGCTTCTTCGAGACCCTCGACGCCACCAGCGAGCACTGACGGGCCGGCCCGGGGCGCTGGCCGGCTCGGGGCGCTGCGCGGGGGCCCGCCGACGGTTATGCACTCTCGGGGTCGCCACGGCGCGGCTTATGCGCGATGGAAGCGACCTCGAGAGTCCGCAACTGTGAGCGCGCCGCGGCGAGGCCGCATAAGTTCGCCGCGCGACGGCCACCGGTGCTCCTAGAGCGCGTCGACCTTGCTGAGCTTCCAGACCCCGTCCTGCTGCACCATCTGCACGCTGAGCCGCGAGGCCGAGCTGGCCGCCTCCGGGCTCTCCTTGGTGGACACCATGCGGTTGAGCATCACCAGGACGGTCACGCGGGGCTCCTCGCCCTCGGCCTCCACGATCTCCTGCGGGGCCGCGGCAGCGACCGTCGCGTAGACGCTGGCCTCCTGCTGCTTGGCGGCCGAGGCCACCGTCGGCATGGACTGCTCCACGAACTCGTTGAGCGCCGGCTCGGCCAGCCGCTCCCGGACCGCCGCCAGGTCGGCGTCGACCGTGCGGTGGTCGTAGGTGAACATCTGCGTGGTGATCTCCCGCGCGGCGTCCGTGGCCTGCGTGGGCACGTCCTGGAACGCCTCCGCCGAGGCCGTCTGGTCCCGCGCGCCGAGGTACGCCAGCGTCGCCACGACGGCGCCACCGGCGAGCAGCACCGCCACGATCGCCACGATCGCGGTCAGCGTCTTGAGTCGGCCGGTGTCGGAGGGCAGCGCCGCCCC
>DUTZ01000353.1 GCA_012841845.1 Actinomycetales bacterium
ACGAACCCCGCCACGGCGGCCGCGACCAGCGGAAGCGCCACGGCCAGGGAGACCGACGGGTGCACCGCCCAGGTGCCCGCCACCCCCGACCCCAGGAGCAGCGCGTGCGGGACCGACCGGGGCGACCGCGCCGCCAGGTGCTCGGCGAGCAGCATCAGGCCGGGGATCGCCGCCAACCCGATCGCGTACGGCAGCACCGGCCCGTTGCCGAGCACGGAGTAGGGGAAGATCCACAGCGACGCCGCCACGACCGCCGCCACGACGGCCGCGACCCGCGACCGGCACAGGCGGCCCGTCAGGGCGGCCGCGCCCAGCACGAAGACGGTGCCGGTGACCGCCGAGAGCGCGTCGAGCGCGCCCGGTGGCGGGCCACCCGGCAGGCCGGTCAGGAGCGTGGCCAGGGCGTGATAGCCGCCCGGGTAGTAGAAGGTCGGGTTGGCGGGCTGGGACACCGGCCCCAGGTCCAGGGGGCCGGCGCGCCCGGTCTCGGCGATGAAGCGGGTCGCCGCGCCGTGGAAGATCGCGTCCCACTGCTGGGGGATCGCGGTGAGCCCGCGGGTGGCCACGGTCACCTGGACCGCGGGGACCAGGGAGAGAAGCGCGACGACGAGGTCGGCCGCGTTCGGATACCGACGGCGGTCGCGGGCCTCGTCGTCGTCACGGAACCCGATGACGCCGGGCTCGGCGTCACGGGACCCGTCGTCACCGGGCACGGCGCTACGCGCCCTCCGGCGGGCGGCGAGGCGGGGCGCGGCACCGACCGCGGCGGCGAGCAGGATCGCCGCGAGAGTGGCGACGGCCGCGGCGAGCGGCCCCCACCGGGAGTCCGTCGCGGAGGTCACGGCGGTCCCGGCCGCCACGATCGCGAGGGTGAGCGCGGGCCCCGCCGCCACGGCGACGCGCCACCGTGTCCCCGCGGCGACACAGACCGCCGCCCCCGGCAGAACGACCAGCCCGAGGGCGGCCGCGAGGAGCACGAGGGTCGTCACTGCGTCACCGCACCCGGAAGATCACGGTCCGCTGTACGACGAAGTTGGTGACGGTGGCGACGCCCTGGGCGATGACGTAGCCGACCGTGGTGGCCCAGAAGTGGCTCCAGCCCATGCCGTCGAACCACGGCACGAGCACCATGAACAGGCCCCACTGGACGCCGAACATCACCGCGTACAGGCACATGGTGGCCACGAACCGGGCGCGCGAGGGCTCGGCGTTGAACGTCCACCGACGGTTGAGCGCGTAGGCGGTGAGCGTGCCGGCCACGAAGGACAGCGCCTTGGCCGGCCCGTAGTGCATGCCGAACGCCATGAACAGCTGCAGCAGCCCGTAGTCGACGATCGCCGAGAGCACGCCGGTGAGGAAGAACCGGATGACCTGGGTCTTGAGGTCGGTCGGGTGCGCCGGGTCGGAGACCCGGTGGGCGTCGAGCGGGTCCAGCGCGTGGGCGATCGAGTCGGCCACGGACTCGCGGCCGGGCTCGTGCCCGGCGGGGTCCGTGGACTCGGTGCGGCGTTCGGTCACCCGCCCCAGGGTAGAGGGCCCGCCGGGGAGCGGGACCCCGCCACCCCGGCGCCGCCCCGCGCTCAGGCGCCCAGGCGCGGCAGCAGCGTGTCGAGCATCGGCTGGACGCCCTGCCCGAACGAGCCCCAGTTGTGCAGGCCGGTCGGGAAGTAGTCGATCCGGGCGTCCACCCCCACCTGGTCGAGGCGGCGGTCCAGCTTGACGGTGCAGGCGTGGACGGCCTGCTCGAGGCCGGCGCCCTGGACGAAGCGGAGCATGTCGCCGTTGTGCTCGGCCCACTCGTGGGGGCCGGGGACGCCGGTCGCGGTGGAGAAGTACAGGGTCTTGCCGCGGAGCTTCTCGGCGTGCCGGATCACGTCGTGCTCGGCGTAGCCCGGCGCCCCGCGCTCGCCCCACAGGTTGCCGAGCTGGCCGCCGCGGGTCTCCACCGTCACCTTGGTGAGCAGGAAGCCGATGTCGTCGGCCGCCGAGTAGCAGCCGCCGAGGCTGCCCACGGCCTCGTACTTCTCGGGGTGCCGGACGGCGAGGGCCGCGGCCGCGCCGCCGCCCATCGACAGCCCGGCGATGCCGGTCTTCGTGGCGGCGCCGAGCTCGGCGTCGAGGGCCCCCGGAAGCTCCTCCGTCATGAAGGTCTCCCACCTGTTGCGGCCGAGGACCGGGTCGTCGTTGAGCCAGTCGGCGTAGAGGGAGGCGTCCGCGCCCTGGACCATGACGAGGTCCACGTTCCGGTCGGCCACCTTGGCGCCGATGTCGCCGGGCAGGAGCCAGCCGCTCGGGGTGGGGGCGTCCACGCCGTCGAGCAGGTAGAGACGCGGCTTGGGGCCGCTCTGGTTACCGGAGCGGATCACCTCGACCGGCACGATGCGGTTCATCGCCACGGAGGAGACCCACAGGCGGGTGAAGCGGGGGTCGGGCACGAGCGGATCGCCCTCCCGGTCGACGACCTTCACCTCGGAGACCGGCGGGTCCTCGTGCGGCAGCGCCGGCTCGGCCGCGGTGTTCTGCGACCCGGTGCCCAGCGGGGGCATCACGCCCAGCGCGGCGAGGGACTGGGACTCCGTGGAGCCGGCGGAGCCGACGTGCCCCGATCCGGCGGCGGCGCTCGAGGGGTCGACGCTGCCGCCCCCGGCGGAGTTGACCATCCCCACGTCGGAGCCGGCGGACTGGGCGACGGCGACCGGGACGGAGACGGCCCCCGTGGCCGCGACGAGGGCGGCCACGACGAGGGGCGACAGGCGGTGCGGACGATGCGACATCGGGGGCCTCTTTCGGATCGGCGGGGCGCCGCCTGGTGGGTGTCGGGCGGTAATACTACGGGGCCACCGCCCGTTGGGACAGCCGGTACGTCTCGCCGACTTGCCCGGACATCCCCGATCTGCCATCCTCTTTCCATCGCGCGCACACCAGCGCGCTTCTGGTCGAACAGACAACGGCACATCCGCCGAGTGCGTTCGATTCCCGCGGGGACGATCCGCCCCGGCCACCCCATCTCCACCTCGGCACGAGTACACCGTCCGTGCCACCAGCCCGGGTGAGCCGCCGCCCGACCCCGCACCGCACACCGCAGGACCGCCGGTTACCGCCCCCGTGGCGTACCGGCCGGTAACCCCTTACGACCAGGAGAAAGACCATGTCGCAGTACCGCAACTCCGCCCTGAACACCGCGCCGACCGGCTTCTCGTACACGCCCACCGGCCGCGCCGTCCCGTCCACGGCGCCGATGCGCACGCCCGCCCCCCGGCCGGTGGCGCCGTCGTGCACGCCCACCGGCCGCGTCGTCCTGTC
This sequence comes from Actinomycetales bacterium, assembly GCA_012841845.1. GTDB lineage: Bacteria > Actinomycetota > Actinomycetes > Mycobacteriales > Mycobacteriaceae > Dietzia. Next base: position 3,304 of record DUTZ01000353.1, read on the forward strand.
GACGCCGGCCGTCCGCAACGCGGCCTGAAGTCCCCCGCCACGCGATCCGCGGCGGTCCCGCACGTCCCGAACCCGCCCCGGACCCCCGGCCGCGCGTCTTCTCCATACCCGTACGAAAGTCGGCGGGTCCACCGCACGAATGACCGATATGCGCACGAAGCGGCCGCGGATGGCCGGGGCCGCAGAGGCTGCAGGGGATGCAGGGTGACAGGGGTGGCAGCGGCTGCCGGTACGGAGACGGGCCCCGGCGGAGCGGGCGCCGCGCTAGCGTACGGCCATGCGGTCGCCTCGCCCCCGACGTCCCGCCGCGAGAGTTCTCGGCGCAGTTCTGGTCTCGGCCTGCGCGCTCCTCAGTGTCC
>DUTZ01000354.1 GCA_012841845.1 Actinomycetales bacterium
ACCCGCGGGGTCCCGCTCGAGGTGGTCGAGGAGGTCCGGGCGCTGCCCGGCGTCGCGGCGGCCGAGGCCGGCATCACCGGCACCGTCGTGTTCTTCAACGCCGACGGCACCCCCTACCAGTCCGGCGGCGCGCCGTCGGAGGGGCGCGAGTGGGTGGACGCCGAGGAGACCGTCGGCCAGTCCGGGACGCTCACCTCGGGCCGGGCGCCGGAGGGTGACGACGAGGTGGTCGTCCCGGAGCCGGTGCTCGACCGCGCCGGGCTGGCCGTCGGGGACTCCGCGCAGGTGTACACCACCTCCGAGGGGATGCTCGACGTCACCGTGGTGGGCGCCTACACCGAGCCCTCCGACATCGGCGGCTACGTGGGCGTGGGCTTCAGCCCTGACCGCGCCCGCGCCCTGTTCACCGACGGCGAGCACGCCCAGAACGTCTCCGTCCGGGCCGCGCCCGGGGTGAGCCAGGAGGAGCTGCGCGACGAGCTCGCCGCGGCGTTCCCCGACCTGCAGGTGAGCACCGGCGAGGAGGTCCAGGAGAAGCTCTCCGCGCAGCTGTCCACCATCCTGGACTTCGTCAACTACTTCTTCGTGGCGTTCGGGCTCATCGCCCTGCTCGTGGGCACCTTCATCATCTACAACACCTTCTCCATGCTGGTCGCGCAGCGGATGCGCGAGCTCGCGCTACTGCGGGCGATCGGCGCGTCCCGCGGCCAGCTCACCCGGTCCGTCCTCGCGGAGGCCGCGCTCACCGGGCTCGTCGGGTCCGCGATCGGTGTGGCGGCCGGCTTCGCGCTGGCCAAGGGGATCTTCGTGGTCCTCGAGGCGTTCGACCTGGGCATCCCGTCCGGCGGGCTCGCGCTCACCACGAGCTCGGTGGTCACCCCGCTCGTCCTGGGGTTCCTCGTGACCCTGGTCTCGGCGTGGGCGCCCGCGCGGCGTGCCGGCCGCGTGGCCCCCGTGCAGGGCATGCGGGTGGGGGCCGCCGCCACCGAGGCCGGCGGCGTGGCCCGCACCGTCCTCGGCGCGTACGCCGTGGTGGTGGGCATCCTCGTGGCGCTCATCGGGACGTGGCAGGACACCACCAAGACCGGCGCGATCACCGTCGGCGTGGGCGCGGCGGCGCTGGTGATCGGCTCGTTCCTCGTCATGCCCGCGCTCGCGCGGCCGATCGCGGGCGGGATCGGCCGCCTCATCGGCGCGCCCTTCGGCGCCGTCGGCCGGCTCGCCGCCACCAACGCCGGCCGCAACACCCGTCGCACCGCCGCCACCGCGTTCGCGCTCACCCTGGGGCTCACGCTCGTGGCCGCGTTCGGCACCCTCGGCGCCACCACCAAGGCCAGCGTCGACGGCGTGATCGAGCAGGGTGTCCAGGCCGACGTCATGGTCCAGGGCGTGGCCTCTCAGGGGCCGCCGCTGCCGCTCGCCGGCGGGATCGCCCGGGAGATCGAGGAGGTCCACGGCGTGGGCGAGGTGGCGTGGCTGGCCTACGGGTTCGGCTCGCTCGGCGGCGAGCCCCGCATGATCGCCGCGGTCGGCGGCCCGGTCGAGAGCATGGTCTCCGCCGAGGTCACCGACGGTTCGCTGCAGCCCGGGCCCGACTCGCTGGTCGTCTCGTCCGACACCGCCCGGTCCAACGGGTGGGTCATGGGCACGCGGGTGCCGCTCGTCGGGACCGACGGCGAGGAGTACACCCTCCGCGTGACCGGCGTCTACGAGGAGGCCGAGATCCTCGGCCCGTTCTACACCGGTATGGACACCTACGAGCGGCTCGTCCCCGAGGCGCTCCGCTCGACCGCCTCGGTGATGGTCACGGCCGCCGACGGCACCTCGCCGGAGCAGCTGCAGGAGGCTGTCACCGACGCGATGGCCGACACGCCGATCGTCACCGTGCTGAGCAAGCAGCAGTTCATCGACATGCAGGCCGGCGGGATCGACCAGGTGCTCACGATCATCTACGCGCTGCTCGGGCTGGCCCTGGTGATCGCCGTCCTGGGGATCGTCAACACCCTCGCGCTGTCGGTGATCGAGCGCCGCACCGAGATCGGCATGCTGCGCGCCGTGGGCATGCAGCGCTCGCAGGTCCGCCGCACGATCAACCTCGAGTCCACGCAGATCGCCGTGTTCGGCGCGCTCGTCGGCGCCGTGGTGGGCGTGTACCTGGGCTGGGCGTTCGTCACCGTGCTGGCGGCCAACGGGCTCCAGGTGACGACCATCCCGTGGGGGATGATCGGCATCGTGCTGGTGTGCTCGGCGTTCGTGGGCGTGCTGGCCTCGCTGTGGCCGGCGCACCGCGCGGCCAGGACGGGCCCGCTCGAGGCGATCGCGGACTAGCCGGCCGGCGCCCCGCCGGGCTCAGCGGCGCAGGCCGAAGATGGTGCGGCCGCCGCGGTGCTCGTGG
>DUTZ01000355.1 GCA_012841845.1 Actinomycetales bacterium
CCCGCCACTGTGCGGGATGATCGTGAAGCCGAGCCCCTCGCGGTAGTCGAGGAAGCGCTGGTACAGCGACTCCGGCCGGAGCCGTTCGGCGACGGTCGCGAAGGACCCGTAGCGGCGCGCGAGCCAGGTTCCCCCCAGATCCCAGTTCGCCGCGTGCGGCAGCGCCACCACCACGCCCCGGCCGGCGGCGAGGGCGGCGTCGAGGTGCTCGAGCCCGTCGATGGTGCGGTCCATCTCGCGGGCCACGGCCTCGTGGTCCATCGACGGCAGCCGGAAGGCCTCGCGCCAGTAGCGGGCGTAGGACCGCATGGCGTCGCGGACGAGGTCGTCCGGGACCTCTGCCGGGGCCACCCCCAGGACGCGGGCGAGGTTGCGCCGGAGCTGGGAGTCCGGGCCCTGCCGGCGGGTGGCCAGGTCGGCGCCCGCGGTGAAGAGGCGCCGCGCGACCGACTCGGGCAGGGCCCGGACGGCCGCCCAGCCGGCGGCGTAGCCCAGGTCCGACAGCCGGGCGCCCAGGCCCTCCGGGCCCCGTCCGGGCGCGACACCGCCCGTCACGCCTGGTCCCCGGAGGTCCCGGGCGAGGCGCCGCCGTCGGGGCCGATGTACAGGCCGGCGTCCCTGCGGTCGAGGTAGTCGCGGCGGCTGCCCCACATCCGCTGGACCACCGTGACCAGGCTGCCCACCGCGACGAGGGTCGCTCCCACCTCGATCGCCCACGGCACCCCGAGTCCCTCGAGCCCGGCGCCCAGGAGGATCAGCACGAGCCGGTCCGCCCGCTCCATGAGCCCACCGGGGGTGTGCAGCCCGCCGGCGTCGGCGCGGGCCTTGGAGTACGAGACCACCTGCGAGAACACGAGGCTTGCCAGCAGCATCCCCAGAGCGAGGTGGTTCTCCGGCTCCGTCGCCACGAGCCACCACACGAGCGAGGAGAGGATCACGCCGTCGGCCACCCGGTCGGACACGGCGTCGACCAGCGCCCCGTAGGGGGAGCCGCCGTCCGAGGCCCGCGCGACCGCGCCGTCGACGAGGTCCAGCAGCGTGCACAAGGCGATGACGATCGCGCCCGCGACGAGATGGCCGCTGCCGAAGAGCCAGATCGCCGCCGCGCAGGTGAGGACGAGGCCCGTGAGGGTGATGCCGTTGGCGGTCACGCCCAACCGGACGAGACCGGTCGCGATCGGGTGCGCCACCTTGGTGACACCCGACCGTCCGTACTCGCTGAGCATTGTCCCCCTGACGATCCGGTGTGGATTACGACCCGGGCGGGCCCGGTTCGGTGACCGGCCACGCCTCTGCGAGGAGCCGGCGTGACTGGCGCAACAGCTGGGGCAGCACCTTGGTTCCGCCGGTCACGGTAATGAAGTTGGCGTCACCGATCCAGCGTGGCACGACGTGTTGGTGGAGATGCTCGGAGAGTGAGCCGCCCGCCGCGCTGCCCAGGTTGAGCCCCACGTTGAACGAGTCCGGGCGGGACACCGACTTGATCACCCGGATGAGGTGCTGCGTGTACTCCATGAGCTCGCGCGACTCGTCCGTGGTGAGGTCCTCCAGTGCCGCCACCTTGCGGTAGGGCACGACCATCGCGTGCCCGGGGTTGTACGGGTACAGGTTGAGCACCACGTACACGTGCTCGCCCCGCGCCACGACCAGTCCGTCCTCGTCGCTCATCCGGGGGATGTCGAGGAACGGCTCGCCGGTCATCCCCTCGGCGGGTTCGGCGCGGGCCTCGGCGATGTAGGACATCCGGTAGGGCGCCCAGAGCAGCTGGAGCCGGTCCTCCCCCACCCCGTACTGGTGGTAGGTCCCCTGCGGCGCACCCGGGCCGTCGTCGTCCCCGCCGGCGCCGCTCATATGCGGTCCGCCGTGGGCGGGTCGTTGCGCCGCGAGTGCACCCAGTGGGTGATCTTGTCGATCGCCGACTGCCGGGAGACGCCGTTGAGCTGCGTGCCGTCGCGGAACCGGAAGCTCACCGCGCCCGCCTCGACGTCGCGGGCCCCGGCCAGCAGCATGAACGGCACCTTGCCGGTGGTGTGGGTCCGGATCTTCTTCTGCATCCGCTCGTCCGACAGGTCGAGTTCGGCGCGCACGCCGCGGCCGCGCAGCTCGTCGATGATGTCCTCGAGGTGCTTGGCGAACTCGTCCGCCACCGGGATCCCCACCACCTGGACGGGCGAGAGCCAGGCAGGGAACGAGCCGGCGTAGTGCTCGAGGAGGACGGCGAAGAACCGCTCGATCGAGCCGAACAGCGCGCGGTGGATCATCACGGGCCGCTTCCGCGTGCCGTCGGCGGCGTTGTACTCCAGGTCGAACAGTTCGGGCAGGTTGAAGTCCAGCTGGACCGTGGACATCTGCCAGGTCCGGCCGATGGCGTCGCGGGCCTGGACCGAGATCTTGGGGCCGTAGAACGCCGCGCCGCCCGGGTCCGGGACCAGCTCGAGGCCGGAGTTGGTCGCCACGCGCCGCAGGGTCTCGGTGGCGCGGTCCCAGAGGGCGTCGCCGCCCACGTACTTCTCGGGGTCCTTGGTGGACAGCTCGAGGTAGAAGTCGTCGAGGCCGTAGTCCCGCAGCAGGGAGATGATGAAGGACAGCACGGAGGCGATCTCGCCCTCCATCTGCTCCTCGGTGCAGTAGATGTGCGCGTCGTCCTGCGTGAACCCGCGGGCCCGGGTGAGCCCGTGGATCACGCCGGACTTCTCGTACCTGTACACCGTGCCGAACTCGAACATCCGCAGCGGCAGCTCGCGGTACGAGCGGCCGCGGGAGTCGAAGACGAGATTGTGCATGGGGCAGTTCATGGGCTTGACGTAGTAGTCCTGCCCCGGCTTGGTCTCCCTGCCCTCCGCGTCGTACTCCGCGTCGAGGATCATCGGCGGGAACATGCCGTCGGCGTACCAGCTCAGGTGCTGCGACTTGCGGAACAGGTCGCCCTTGGTCACGTGCGGCGTGTTGACCAGCGAGTATCCGGCATCGAGGTGGCGGCGCAGCGAGTGCTGCTCCATCTCGTTGCGGATGATCCCGCCGCGCGGGTGGAACACCGGGAAGCCCGAGCCGATCTCGTCCGGGAAGCTGAACAGGTCCAGCTCCGTGCCCAGCCGGCGGTGGTCCCGCTTCTCCGCCTCGGCCAGGCGGTCCAGGTACTCGTCCATCGCCTCGGTGCTCTCCCAGGCGGTGCCGTAGATGCGCTGGAGCCCGGCGTTGCTCTGGTCGCCGCGCCAGTACGCGGCCGAGGACCGGGTGAGCGTGAAGGCGGGGATGAACTTGGTGGTGGGCGCGTGCGGCCCGCGGCACAGGTCGGACCAGATCACCTCGCCCGTCCGCGGGTTGAGGTTGTCGTAGGCCGTCAGCGCACCGGCGCCGACCTCCATGATCTCCGCGTCGGCCACACCCTCCGCCGCGGCGGTGTCACCGGCGTCTGCCCGGCCCTTCTCCTCGACCAACTCGAGCTTGTACGGCTCGCCGGCGAGCTCCGAGCGTGCCTCGTCGAGGGAGGCGTACTCGCGGCGCGCGAAGCGCTGGCCCGCCTTGATGATCTTCTTCATCCGCTTCTCGAGGTCCTTGAGGTCCTCGGGGGTGAAGGGCTCGGCCACGTCGAAGTCGTAGTAGAAGCCGTTCTCGATCGGCGGGCCGATGCCGAGCTTGGCCTCGGGAAACTTGTCCTGCACGGCCTGCGCGAGCACGTGCGCGCAGGAGTGCCGGATCACCGAGCGGCCGTCCTCCGAGTCGGCCCGGACCAGCTGCACCTCCGTGTCCGCCTCCGGAGCCCACGACAGGTCGCGCAGGGTCCCCTCCGGGTCGCGGACCACGATGATCGTGTCCGGGCCGCCGCGCGTCTGGAGCTCCCGCTCGGCGAGGACCTTCCCGGCCGGCTCCCCCGCGGGGACGACGGTGGTCACCACACCCACACCCGTCGCGTCGACAGCGGCTTCCGGAATGCGGTTCTCGGACACGGGGGGTGGACTCCTCGCTCGTGGGCTGGCCTCGGCGGCCTGACTGACCCGCCCATGCTACCCGTCCCCCCGCGGAATCCCCGACCCACGTGGGGCGTTGCACCCGGCATGCGCATCGACATCTGGTCCGACGTGGTCTGCCCCTTCTGCTGGATCGGCAAACGGCACCTCGAGGCGGCCCTGGACGGGTTCCGGGTCGAGCACCCGGACGCCGAGGTGGAGGTGGTGTGGCGGGCCTACGAGCTCGACCCGCAGGCCCCCGCGAGCACCGACGAGTCCAACTCCGAGCGGCTCGCCGCCAAGTACGGCATGCCCGTGGCGGAGGCGGACGCGATGCAGGAGCAGATCGCCGAGCGGTTCCGGGCGGTGGGGCTGGAGTTCGACTGGCGCGCCGCCCGGGCCACCAACACCCACGACGCGCACCGCCTCGCGGCGCTGGCCACCGCGCGCGGCCGGGGCGACGCCGCGGACGAGGCCCTCAAGCGGGCCCACTTCACCGACGGCGAGCTGCTGTCGGACCCCGCCGTGCTCTCCCGGATCGGCACGGGGATCGGGCTTCCCGCCGCGGAGGTCGATGCCCTGCTCGCCGGCGACGCGTACGCCGACGAGGTGCGCCGCGACCAGGCGGAAGCGCGGGCGCTCGGGGTGACCGGGGTGCCGTTCTTCGTCCTCGACGGCCGTCTCGCGGTGAGCGGCGCGCAGCCGACCGACCTCTTCCGCCAGGCGCTGGAGCGGGCGTGGAGGGAGGGCCCGGTACCGGGCGCCTCCCCCGGCCGGGAGGGCGACGACGGCGAGGCCTGCGCGGACGGGACCTGTTCCGTCTGAGGCGCGGGTGCCGGCGGGGAGAAGATGCCGGCGATCAGCCGAGCAGATTCTCCGGCGCCACGACGTGGTCGTTGGCCACGGCCGGATCCGCGCCGTGGGCCAGCAGAAGCGCGACGACCGGCGCGTCGGCGTCGAACGTCATCGCGCCCCGCGCCACGAGTCCCGCGACGAGATCGGGACGGCTGCGGGAGACGGCGCTCATCAGGAGGGTGCGCCCGTCCCGGTCGACGCAATCGACCCCGTGCGCGGCGACGAACTCGTCGAGCATGGCGGCCAGATCGGGGGACGTGGCGGAGCCTGGATCGGACAGGAGCAGGGAGAGGAACACCCTGTAGTCGAGCGGCTTCTGGTCGGACGTGTGCGGTAGCACCCGGTGTGAGCGGCGGCGTCGTGCGGGGCGCGGGTGAACCGGGGCCCTCCCCGGCGTCCGGGAACGATTCTCCCGAGTTTTGATCATATTTTGATCACAGGCCGCTTCGGGTCGAACAAGCGTTCTGGACAAAAAGAACCCCCGCTCCCTATCTTCGCAGGTCAGCGGGGGTTTTCTGGTGGTGGTCCTAACTGGGTTCGAACCAGTGACCTCTCCGGTGTGAACGGAGCGCTCTTCCGCTGAGCTATAGGACCGCCGCCCCGGCGCGTTCGCCTGGGCACCGGAACACTGTAGCAAGCCCGGGGCCGGTCCCCAATTCGGGCTCGGTGCCTCCCGCGCCCGTCCGGCAAGCGCGCAGGTGACACACGATTTCCGACCCCCGATTTGTGTTGCGGGAAACCGTTGGGCTAATGTTCATTCTCGCAACGCGGTGAGCGCCGAGCCCACCGGGAAGCGATGCGGATGTAGCGCAGCTGGTAGCGCATCACCTTGCCAAGGTGAGGGTCGCGGGTTCGAATCCCGTCATCCGCTCGGAGGGATCGAGGAGCCAGTACGTCCTCACCGGGCTCGATACCTTTGCGGTGGAGTGGCCGAGTGGTGAGGCAGCGGCCTGCAAAGCCGTCCACACGGGTTCGATTCCCGTCTCCACCTCCACGCCGGAGCCATCCGGTCGGAGACCCCGCGCGATTAGCTCAGCGGGAGAGCGCTTCCCTGACACGGAAGAGGTCACTGGTTCAATCCCAGTATCGCGCACCACGACACAGTTCCAGGTCAGCCCCGGTTTCGGCCGGGGCTTTCCGCATTCCGGCCCTTGGGTTCCCGCGGACGGCGCGCGGTAGGCTGCGGCGGATGAGCACGACCGTCCGCCCCGCCTCGCCCGACGACGTCCCCGAGATCGCCGACCTCGCCGCACGGACCTTCCCCCTCGCCTGCCCGCCCGAACTGGCGCCGGACGTCGTCCGCGCCTTCGTCGCCGAGCACCTCACGCCGGAGGCCTTCCGCGGCTACCTCGCCGCGGACGGGCACGAGGTGCTGTGCGCCCGGGACGCCGACGGCACCGCGGTCGCCTACGCGTTGCTCGTCGACGGCACGGCGATGGACCCGGGGTGCGCGTCGCAGATCGAGTACCGCCCCACGGTGGGCGTGAGCAAGTTCTACGTGGACCCGGCCCACCACGGCTCGGGGGCGGCCACGGCCCTGCTCGACGACGTCGTCCAGCGGGCCGTCACCCGGGGTGCCCACAGCCTCTGGTTGGCCACCAACGTCGCCAACGAGCGGGCCCGGCGGTTCTACACCCGCCACGGGTTCCTCGAGCGGGGCGGGCGGACCTTCGTGGTGGGCGGCGTGCCCAACACGGACGTCGTGTACGAGCGGCCGTTCGTCCCCGCCGCCGGTCAGTGCTCCTGACCGGGCTCGAAGCGCGAGAGCGCGAGGAGGCGGGACGTGGCGCGCAGGTACTTCTTCCGGTAGCCGCCGGCCAGCATCTCCTCGGTGAAGATCGCGTCGAGCTTCTCCCCCGAGTTCCGCACGGGGATCCCGGCGTCGTAGAGCCGGTCGGCGAGCACCACCATCCGCAGCGCGATGGACTGGTCCGGCAGTGCGCCCACCCCGCGCAGGCAGACCTCGGTGATCCCGTCGACGAGCCGGTTGTACTTGGACGGGTGCAGCGTGGACAGGTGCGCGCACAGTTCGTCGAAGTCGTCGAGGGTCGCGCCCGGGGTCGATTCGGCCTCCGCCTCGAGTTCGGAGTCCGAGAGCGGCTCGGGGGCCGGCGGCAGGTTGCGGTGCCGGTAATCGGGGCCGTCGACGCGGATCGACTCGAAGATGCCCGACATCTTGCGGATCTCGCGCATGAAGTCCTTGGCGGCGAAGCGTCCCTCGCCCAGCTGCTCGGGCAGCGTGTTGGAGGTGGCCGCCACGCACACCCCGGCGGTGGTGAGCTCGGCGAGCAGGCGGGAGACGAGCATCGTGTCGCCGGGGTCGTCGAGTTCGAACTCGTCGATACACAGGACCGAGTGGCCCGAGAGCTCCTCCACCGCGCGGTTGAAGCCCAGGGCGCCCACGACGTGGGTGAGCTCGACGAACGTCCCGAACGCCTTCGGCTCGGGGCAGGTGTGGTAGATCGACGTGAGCAGGTGCGTCTTGCCCACGCCGAACCCGCCGTCGAGGTAGATGCCCGACCCCTGGGTGACCTTGGGCCGGCGGCCGAACAGGCCCTTCTTGGGCGTGCGCCGGGCCACGACGTCCTCCGCGAACGCCCGGCACGCGGCCAGCGCCGCGGCCTGGGACGGTTGCGCGGGGTCGGGGATGTACGAGTCGAAGCTCACGTCGTCGAACATCGACGGCGGGACCATCTGGGCCACGAGCTGGTCGGCCGGGACCACCGGTGTGACGTCTGCGAGGCGAGAGACCATGCGCAGAGCCTATCGTGGAGGTTCCCAGCCCCAGAACGAAAGGACGGCCGGTGCCCTCGACCCGACTGACGGAGCTCGGCAGCGACCCGGCGTCCCTCGCGGCGATGTGGTCGGCCCTGGCCCCCGAGCCGGGCGGCCGGACACCGACGATCCGCGCCGTGATGATCGCCTCCCTGGACGGCAGCACCACGGTCGACGGCCGCAGCGGCGGACTGGGCACCCCCACCGACCAGTTCCTGTTCCACGCGATGCGGGCCCGGGCGGACCTCGTCATCGTGGGCGCCGCCACCGCGCTCACCGAGGGGTACGGTCCGGCCCAGCCGCACGAGGCCTGGCGGGCGTACCGGGGCACGCCACCGCCGCCCGTCGTCCTGCTCGCGCGCACGCTGTCCGATCAGCTCGTCGAGCACTGCGCCGGGCACGGGGACGCCCTCGCCGTCGCCGTCACCCCCGACGTCGACCGCGACCGGATCGCCGAGGCCGAGCGGCGCGGGGTCCGGGTCCACGTGCTCGATCCCGGGCCCTACGGGGCCGCGGTGCGCGCCCTGGCCACCCGGCTCGGGGCCGAGGAGGTGGACTTCGAGGGCGGTCCCCGGCTGCTGGCGAGGCTCCTCGCCGAGGACGCGGTGGACGAGCTCGTCCTCTCCCTCGCCCCGGAGGTGATCGTGGGCGCCCACGGCGACCCCCTGGTCCGGACCGAGGACGGGGCCACGGCCCGGGTCCCCCTGCGGGTCTCCGACGCCTTCACCGGGCCCGACGGCGGCCTCTACACCCGCTGGGTCGTGGACCGGGACGGCCGGTGAGGCGCGCCCGCGTCGTCGCTGCCGGCCTGGTGGCGGCCGTGGCCACGATCCTCGGCGCGTGCGCTCCCCCGCCCGCGAGCGGGCC
>DUTZ01000356.1 GCA_012841845.1 Actinomycetales bacterium
CGGACTCCGCGGGGGCCTCGGCGGCCTCGGCGGGCGCGTCGGGCGCGTCGGCGAGCGAGGTGTCGGACAGCTCGACGCCCGCGAGCCGGATCTGGACGGCTGTGGTGTCGGTGCCGAGGTAGACGGGCTCGGTGCCGCCGGTGCCGGTGGTGGACTCGCCCTTGCCGTCGACCGACTCGGCCTCGTACCAGGGGCCCCACGAGCCGTCGGGGTTCTTGGCGCGCACGTCGGCGGCGGCCTCGGGGTGGTAGCCCTTCCACGTGACGCCGACCATGGAGAACGGCGTCTCGGAGGTGACCTCCTTGACCGGCGCGGAGCCGCCGGCGATGTCGGCGTCGACCCCGGCGGCGTCGGGTGCCCCGGCGAGCGCGACCTCCTGCTCGCCCGTGGGCGCGGCGGAGCCGGCGGTGGCCACGATGTCGTCGCCACGGTCGGAGAGCTGACCGGAGGCGGAGACCGCGAGGGGGGTGACGACGGAGGCCGAGACCGCCACCGCGAGGGCGAGGGTCCGGCGTCGACCGCTGACAGTCAGGGGACGGCGGCGAGTCTTCAAGGGCTTCTCCAGATCAGGTGTCTCTTTGCCCCGCCGGCCGTGAGCGCGCGACAGGTGGGACTCATGTGACTAACGGGGTCAATGGTAGCCAAGAAACGCGTGAATCCAAGAGGTGAACGCGTGAATATTGAGATCACACGCGTGTGGTTTCGAATCGGCGTGCGACGACGAGGCACACAGCCGCCCGACCTGAGCAGCGGCGGGGCGCACCGGCACGCGTCCCCGGACGGGCCACCAGAAAATCCGTGCAGGTCGGGGGTCCCCCGCCTCCGCCCGGCCGGGGCGGGCGTCCCCCTCGTCGTCGGCGTGCCCCGAGGGGCCCCCGCCGCCGCCCGATACCCTGGTCGGCGGACCACACGGACGGCAGGACCTAGAGGAAGGCACCGGACATGGCGGACGAGCGGCAGTGGGGGGCCTACGACCTCATCGTGGTGGGGTCGGGCTTCTTCGGCCTGACGGTCGCGGAGCGGGCGGCCGAGGAGCTCGGCAAGCGGGTGCTCGTCCTGGAGCGGCGCCACCACATCGGCGGCAACGCCTACTCGGAGGCCGAGCCGGAGACCGGCATCGAGATCCACAAGTACGGCGCGCACCTGTTCCACACCTCCAACGAGCGCGTGTGGGAGTACGTCAACCGCTTCACCGACTTCACCGGCTACCAGCACCGCGTGTTCTGCATGCACCAGGGCACCGCGTACCAGTTCCCCATGGGGCTGGGCCTGATCTGCCAGTTCTTCGGCCGCTACTACTCGCCCGACGAGGCGCGCGAGCTCATCGCCGACCAGGCCTCCGAGTTCTCCTCCGACGAGGCGGCCAACTTCGAGGAGAAGGCCATCTCCCTGATCGGGCGGCCGCTCTACGAGGCGTTCATCAAGGACTACACCGCCAAGCAGTGGCAGACCGACCCCAAGAACCTGCCCGCCGGCAACATCACCCGCCTGCCCGTGCGGTACACCTTCGACAACCGGTACTTCAACGACACCTACGAGGGCCTGCCGGTGGACGGCTACACCGCGTGGCTGGAGAACATGGCCGCGCACGTCAACATCGACGTCGAGCTGGACACCGACTGGTTCGACGTCCGTGACGCCGTCCGCGCCGCCTCGCCCGACGCGCCCGTCGTCTACACCGGCCCGCTGGACCGCTACTTCGACTACGCCGACGGCGAGCTCGGCTGGCGCACCCTCGACTTCGAGACCGAGGTCCTGCCCACCGGCGACTTCCAGGGCACGCCGGTGATGAACTACAACGACGCCGAGTTCGACTACACGCGTATCCACGAGTTCCGGCACTTCCACCCGGAGCGCAAGGAGTACCCCAACGACAAGACCGTGATCATGCGCGAGTACAGCCGCTTCGCCAACCGCGACGACGAGCCGTACTACCCGATCAACGAGTCCACCGACCGCGAGAAGCTGGCCGCCTACCGCGAGCGCGCCAAGGCCGAGACCGCCGCGAACAAGGTGCTGTTCGGCGGCCGCCTGGGCACCTACCAGTACCTCGACATGCACATGGCGATCGCCTCGGCGCTGACGATGTTCGACAACATCCTGGCCCCGCACCTGCGCGACGGCACGCCGCTCGCCGACGCCTGAGCCCCCGCCCGCCTCCCCGCCTCCCCGCCTCCCCGCCTCCCCGAAATCGGCGACTCCGCTGCTGGGTCGGCGACCCCTGTGAGGGCCGCGGATCCAGCAGCGGAGTCGCCGATTTCGGGCGGGTCGGGCGGGTCGGCTGGGTGGGGCGGGTGAGTGAGGGGCGGGTCAGGTGGTCAGGGCGCGGACGCGCGCCTCGCGTTGTGCGGAGTGCACGAGCGTGGGCTTGGCCTCCCCCAGGTGGACGAGCACCGGGGTGACCGACGTCCAGAAGCGGCTGAGCGAGCTGAGGCCGGCGCTCTCGGCCCGGGCCTGGGCGCGCTCGGCCCGCGAGTCGCCCTCGACCGTCGGGTGCAGCCCCGAGGGCTTGCCGGCGATCCGGTCGTCCTTGCGCTCGGAGATGACGTAGCCGAGAGCGAACGCCACCGTGCGCGGCATCGAGCCGGTGAGTAGGACGTCGGCCTCCGGGTACTCGTCGAGCACGTGCTCGATCACCCCGGACAACTCCACGAGCAGATCCGCGAAGGCGCCGGCGTCGATCCGCGTACCGCTGGCCCCCGGGATCCACCGCGCGGTGGGCAGCGGCCAGGGGCGCAGGTGCGCGTCCTGGCCTTCGCCGGTCACGGGGCCGGCGACCACCACCACGTCACACTCCGCCCGCAGCGGCTGGCCGGCGTCGACGTCGGCCACGGGGCCGTCGGCGTCCAGCTGCAGGGAGAGCCACACCCGGCGCACGAGGGCGCGGTCCGCGGGTTCGCCGCCGAGGGTGATCATCGTGATGTCGGGTTCCGGGTGCTCGCGATGCGCGGTCCAGGTGCGGTCGGTCCACTCGTCGTAGCCGTCGTCGAAGTAGACGGTCCGTACGCCGGTGTCGCCACCGGGCAGGCGCCGCGTCCGCGCCTCGGCGGGCAGTTCGGCGAGGTGCGTGCGCTGACGCAGGAGCGCGTCGTAGCCCACGGCGAGGGCGGCGGGGAACGCGAGGTTGGGGGCCAGGAGGTAGCCGGTGGCGGCGTCGTCGTCGTTCATCGCCCGCTCGAGCTCGTCGGACACGTACCGGGCCTCACGGCGCAGGTCCACCACGTCCGAGTCGGTGCCGAACCAGCCGGTGGCGGTGCGGAAGTCGAGGCTGCGGGCCTGCGCCACGTCCACGGCCGCCCGCGTGTGGTCGGCACTCTCCGCGGGGAGTAGACGCAGGTAGTACAGGGTGCCGTTGCGGGCGATCAGCCAGGCCCGGACCGCCATCGCCGCGACGAGCAACGCCAGCGAGCCGAGGAACCACCACAGCCGGGCCGGCGACGTGCAGGACTCGGACCACAGGTCGACCAACGAACCGACGTCACAGGTGGCGTCGGCGGTGATGACGTCGTCGGCCACCAGTCCGCCGAACGCGGTCGTCAACGCCACGGAGATGGCGATGAGCGTCTCGAGGATGAACATTCCTTAGGCTAACCCCGGGACGGTCCAGGTCAGAGCATTCGGTGATCCCGGACCGCCGCGGCGTCCTGGGCGGGGTGCGCGAGCGTCGCCTTGGCCTCGCCGAGGTGGACGAGCACCGGAGTGACCGAGTCCCAGAAGCGGCTCAGCGAGCTCAGCCCCTCGTTCTCGGCCAAAGCCTGGGCGCGCTCGGCGCGGGTGTCGTCCGAGCGCGTGGGGTGCAGGGCAGCGCGCTTGCCCTCGATCCGGTCGTCCTTGCGCTGGGCGATCACGTAGCCCAGCGCGAACGCCACCGTCCGCGGCATCCGCCCGGTGAGCAGCACCTCGGCCTCGGGGTAGTCGTCGAGCACCTGCTCCACCACGCCCGAGAGCTCCTCGACGAGCCTCGCGAACGCCCGCGGGTCCACGCGCCGCCCGCTCGCGCCGGGCACCCAGCGCCCGGCCGGCAGCGTCCACGGGACGAGGGTGGCCCCCTCGTCGTCGTCGCCGTTCGCGGTGGGGCCGGCGATCACGACCACCTCGCACGACTCACGCAGGGGGTGACCCGCGTCGATCTCCGCGACCGGCCCGCCGCCCTCGAGCTGCAGCGAGAGCCATACGCGCCGGACGGCCGCCCGGTCCGGGGCCCCGGCGCCGAGCGTGTGCAGGGCGAGCTGGGTGTCGGTCAGCACGCGGCGCGACCGCCAGCGGCGCTCGGACCAGGTGTCGTCGCCGTCGTCGAAGTACACCGTCCGCACGCCCGTGTCGCCGCCGGGCAGGCGCCGCTTCCGCGCCTCGGCGGGGAGCTCCGCGAGGTGCGTGCGCTCGCGCAGCAGCACGTCGTAGCCCACCGCGAGAGCGGCCGGGAACGCGAGGTTGGGCGCCAGGACGTAGCCGGTGGCGTCGTCGTCGTCGTTCATCGCCCGCTCCAACTCGCCGGACACCTCACCCACCTCGCGCCGCAGGTCCACCACCTCGCCCCGGGTGCCGAACCAGCCGGTCGCCGAGCGGAAGTCCAGGCTGCGCGCGTTGGCCACGTCCACCGCGGCGCGGGTGCGGTCGGCGCTCTCCGCGGGCAGCAGCCGCAGGTAGTAGAGGGTGCCGTTGTGGGCGATGAGCCACGCGCGCAGCGCCATGGCCAGCACGAGCACCGCCAGCGTGCCGAGGAACCACCACAGGCGCGACGGCGACGTGCAGTTCTCCGACCACAGGTCGGGCACGGCCGAGACGGTGCACTCGGCGTCGCGGGAGATCACGTCCTCAGCGACGAGCCCGCCGAAGGCCGTGGTCAGGGCGACGGTGATGGCGATGAGCGTTTCCAGCACGAACACCCGGACCACGGTAACGGCTCCGGTCGGGTCGGGCGCCGAGAGGCTGTCGCGGGCGGAGCGCCGCAGCTACTCTGAGGACATGACCCGGCCCGTGCCCCGCGTCCTGTTCCGACTCCTCGTGGCGCTCGCGGGTGCCGCGGCGCTGCTGACGATGATCGCGTGGTCGCCCGGCTCCGTCGCGCACGCCCAGGCGCCGGCCGAGGCCCCCGCACCGACCGCCGACGAGCCGGAGCAGGCTGTGGAGGTGGAGATCACCGACCGGGCCGACGTCCTCTCATCCGGCGACGAGGACCTCCTGCGCACCGAGGCCGGGCGGATCGCGTTCCCGCCCCAGGTCCGCCGCGTGGTGTTCCTGACCTTCGACGACGGCGGCGAGAACCTCAACGACACCACCGAGCGTTTCGCGCAGTCCGACCGGCCCGACCTCGTCGCCGAGGACCGCGAGAAGTGGGCGCCGGGCGCGCTGCTCGTGGTCAACGACCCGGAGTCCCGCGACGTGGGGATCTACTGCGGCGACGACGTGTGCGCGGCGCTCGACCTCTTCGAGGGCCGCCACCTCGACGGCTCGCTGGAGGCGATGAAGGACCCGATGCGCCGCGGGAACCACGCGGTGGGTCTGCTCTCGGGCGCGCAGGCGGCGGCCGATCCCACCGTGCTCGCGCCGGAGCCGGAGGGCGCGCCGGGCTGGTTGCCGTGGGCGCTCGGCGGCGCGGGCGTGGTGGGCGTGGGCGCGATCGGCGCGGGTGTCGCCGCGAACCGGAAGAAGAAGGCGGCGACGGCGAGGGAGCGCTACGACCGGGTGTCCCGCGAATACGGGCGGGTCGCCGGGGAACTCGACGGGCTGGACATCCGCGCCAACTCGCTCACCTCCCCGCTGGCCGACGACGAGCTGCGTTCCCAGTGGCGCGACGTCCGCGACCGCTTCCTCGCCCTGGACACCGTCATGGGCCGTATCGGTGACCTGCGGCCGGACTCGCCGGACTCCGAGTTCCGCGCCCACGCCGCCGACATCGACACCGCGCACGAGACGGTGGACCAGATGGAGACGGCCGAGAAGAACATTGACGAGTTGTTCCGCATGGAGCAGGGCGACGCCGACGCGCGCCGCCGCCAGCTCGGCGAGCTGCACGAGGACATGCTCGCCGCGGCCCTGGGCACGAAGGACTCCCGGCTCGCGGCCGAGGCCCGGGCGCTGGACGCGCGGGGCGACGAGCTCGCGCGCGACACCGCCGCGCCGGACTTCATGGACCGCTACGCGAGGCTGGTGGTGGACTACCGGATCGTCGTGGAGGCCATCCGCGCCGCCGAGATGTCCGACGTCGAGGTGGCCGACGACGCCGGCGACCGCCGCCCGCCCCGCCTGTACGACCGCGACTGGCGGGTCGGCTACGGCTACCAGGGCTTCGTGCCCTACTACGTGGTCTCGAGCTGGCACGCCCACGACGTGCAGGCCGCCCAGGCGGCGGCGTCGAGCGCGACCAACACCAGCTACTCAAACGCGTCGTTCTCCGGCGGCGGCGGGTCGAGCGGCTACTGAGCCCCTCCCGCCCGCCCGCACCGAAATCGGCGACTCCGTTGCCGGGTCGGCGACCCTCACAGGGGCCGCCGATCCCACAGCGGAGTCGCCGATTTCGGGGGGTGGGGGGTGGCGGGGAGGTCAGCCCTCGACGATCTCGACCCGCTCGATGACGTGCGTGGTGCGCGGCGTGCCCTGGGGGCTGCCGTCGTCCTCGATCGCCGTGACGGCCTCCATGCCCTCGGTGACGGTGCCGAAGAGGCTGTACTGCGGGGGCAGCGAGACGCCGGCGTCGCCGGTGACGATGAAGAACTGCGAGCCGTTGGTGTCGGGGCCGGCGTTGGCCATGGCCATGGAGCCGACCTCGTACGCGCCGTCCTCGGGGAGCTCGTCGGCGAACTCGTAGCCCGGGCCGCCGGCGCCGGTGCCCTGGGGGTCGCCGCCCTGGATCATGAAGCCGGGGATGACGCGGTGGAACGAGATGCCGTCGTAGTACTTGTTGCGGGCCAGGAAGACGAAGTTGTTGACGGTCTCGGGCGCGGCGTCCTCGAGCAGGTCCACGGTGACGACGCCGGCGTCGGTGGTGATGCGGGCCGTGTAGTCCACGCCCGGCTCGAGGCACATCGGCGGGGCCTCGGCGAAGACGGTGGCGCGCTCGGTCCTGCCCTCGACCGGCGGACACTCGAGGGAACCCTCGACGGCCTCGGCGGTCGTCGGCGTGGCGGCCTCGTCCGCCGCGGTCGCCCCGTCCGCCGCGGTGGTCCCGGTGGCGGCCTGACCCGACTCGTCGGTGGAGTCGTCGGCGCCGCAGCCTGCCAGGGCCAGCGGGACGGCGAGGGCGAGCACCCCGAGGGTCGAGCGGAGGGTGGGGCGACGGAGGGCGGAGCCGGTGGTGGTCATGGCATGAGCGTAGGTGGGCCCCCGGCCCCGCGTGGTGATCAGGGGTGTCCCGACCCGCCGGGTACGATCGACCCGGCTTTCGACATGCACCGAGGGCGGCGCGGGCCGCCGGGAACGGGGACTCATCCATATGGAGCATCACGGCCACCACGAGCCGGACGACGAGGTCGGGCGCTCGGTCGCCGTCCTCGACTCGCCGCGTGGCCGGGAGTGCCTCCAGCGCGTGATCCTGCCGCGGCCCGGCGAGCCGCTCGACGTGCGGTCCCTGTACCTGGTGGAGGCGCCCACCAACGCGCGCCGCGCCCACTCGGGCAGCCGCACCACGCTGAGCATCGGGGCCGACGCCGAGGTGTCCTTCGCCACCTACTTCAACGCGTTCGCCGCCGCGTACTGGCGCCGCTGGACGGTGTTGGAGTCGGTGGTCCTGCGGCTCACCCTCCGCGGTGCCGGCCGGGTGGACCTCTACCGTTCCAAGATCGACGGCTCGCGCATCGCGATCACCGGCGAGGTGGTGGGCGAGCCCGGCGAGGGCGGGGCCGACCTGGTGAGCACGGTGGAGATCGAGTGCGACCTCGGCCCGTTCGAGGACGGCGGCTGGATCTGGTTCGACCTCACCTCCGACACGGACGTGGAGCTGCTCGCGGCCGGCTGGTACTCGCCGGTCGACGCGCCGGCCACGCGCCCCGACGCCGGCCCCGACGGCCGCCCGGACCCCTCGCGGCAGGTGCCCAACGACCGCCGCGTCACCGTCGGCATCCCCACCTTCAACCGGCCCGGCGACGCGGTGGCCGCGCTGCGCGCCCTGACGAGCGACCCCGAGGTCGACGCGGTGATCGACGCCGTGCTCATGCCGGACCAGGGCGACCGCAAGGTCCGCGACGAGCCCGGCTTCGCCGAGGCCGAAGACCTGCTCGGTGGGCGGCTCCGGATCTTCGACCAGCCCAACCTCGGCGGCTCCGGCGGGTACAGCCGGATCATGTACGAGGCGCGACGCCTCACCGATGCGCCGTTCATCCTCTACATGGACGACGACATCGAGATCGAACCCGATTCGATCCTCCGCGCGCTGGCGTTCGGGCGCTTCTCGACCGTCCCCATGCTCGTGGGCGGGCAGATGCTCAACCTCCAGGAGCGCAGCCATCTGCACACGATGGGCGAGGTCGTGGGCGCCCACGACTTCATGTGGACCTCGGCGCCGCACGCGGACTACGACTACGACTTCTCGCGCTACCCGCTCACGGACCGCGAGAACCCCAAGGAACTCCACCGCCGCATCGACGTGGACTACAACGGCTGGTGGATGTGCCTCATCCCGCGCGTGGTCGCGGAGAAGATCGGCCAGCCGCTGCCGCTGTTCATCAAGTGGGACGACGCCGAGTACGGGCTGCGCGCGCGGCGGGCCGGCCACCCCACCGTCACCATGCCGGGCGTGGCCATCTGGCACATGGCGTGGAGCGACAAAGACGACGCGATCGACTGGCAGGCGTACTTCCACCTGCGCAACCGCCTCGTGGTGGCCTCGCTCTACCACGACGGCGACCACAAGGGGATCATGAAGTCCAGCCTCAAGGCGCTGGTCAAGCACCTGGTCTGCCTCGAGTACTCGACGGTCGCCATCCAGATCGAGGCGATCCGCGATTTCCTCCGCGGCCCCGAGGCCCTCTACGAGCTGCTGCCCTCGGCGCTGCCGAAGGTGCGCGCGATGCGGGCGGAGTACCCGGACGCCGTGGTGATCGGCTCCGCCGTCGACCTGCCGGCGCCGTCCGGCGCGCCCGCCGGCGTGCACGTCGAGCCGAAGGGCCCGGTGCGCAAGGGCCTCGCCCTGGCCCGGGGCCTCGCCCACTCCCTGACCAGGGACGACAAGGCCCACCACGAGGTGCCGCAGGCCAACTTCCCGCCGATCGAGGCCCGCTGGTACTCGCTGAGCCGGGTCGACGGGGCCACCGTCACCACCGCCGACGGCCGCGGCGTCGTCTACCGCAAGCGCGACCGGGACAAGGCGCGGGCCCTGCTCGCCGCGTCCGTCGACGCTCACCGTGAGCTCTACCGCCGGTTCCCCGAGATGCGGCGCCGCTACCGCGAGGCCCACGCCGGGCTCATCACGAAGGAGGCCTGGAGCCGTGTCTTCGAATCCTGAGTCGACGGGGCCTGCCGGCGCCCCACAGCTGGAGATCCCCGTCCCCACCGGCGAGGTCCGGCTCCTGTCGGAGGTCCAGCGGCGGCTGCTCGCGGTGCCCGGGTCGCGGGAGGCCGCGGTCACGCTGAGCCACGTGGGCGAGCACGCGCTCGGCTGGATGGCGATCGCGGCCGTCGGCATGGCGGTGGACCCGCCCCGCCGCGGCCGGTGGGCGATGGTCGGCGTGGGGACGTTCTCCGCGCACGCCGCGTCCGTGGTCCTCAAGCGTGTGGTTCGTCGTCGTCGCCCCGACCACCCCGCCGTGCGGGTGGGGGTGGGCACCCCCTCCACGCTCAGCTTCCCCTCCTCCCACGCCACCTCGACCACCGCGTTCGCGCTGCTCGCGGGCGCGGTGAGCGGCGTGCCGGTCGCCCCGGCGCTCGTCCCGGTGATGCTGGCTTCGCGGCTCACGCTGGGCGTCCACTACCCTTCTGACGTGCTCGCCGGTGCCGCCGTCGGTGCCGGCTGCGCGGCCGTCACCCGCGCCGCCTGGCCGAGCCCTGCCGTCCAGCGGATGCTGCCCGCCGCGCTCCGTGACACCCCCGAGGAGACCCGATGACCGATCAGACCGGACGCCCCGCCGCCCGGGCGGCGGGAGAGCACCAGCTCCTCGGCTCGGAGCCGCACACCGCGAACCTCATCGACCGCGCCGAGGAGGAGGCGGAGGCCAAGGGGGCCCCGCCCAAGAACGTCGTCGACGGCATGATCAAGGCGCTGCGCCCCAAGCAGTGGGTCAAGAACGTCCTCGTGGTGGCCGCGCCCGCCGCCGCCGGCACGCAGACGCTCACGGACACGAGCGTGCTGTTCTCGGTGTTCATCGCCTTCGTGGCGTTCTGCCTCGCGGCCTCCAGCGTCTACCTCATCAACGACGCGATGGACGTCGAGGCCGACCGCGCGCACCCCACCAAGCGGTTCCGGCCCATCGCGGCGGGCGTCCTGCCGGTGCCCGTGGCGTACGGGATGGCGGTGGCGCTCATCGCGGCGGCCATCGCGCTCTCGCTGATCTTCACGCACCCCGCGCTAGCGATCGTCGTGGCCGTGTACATCGTGCTGCAGCTCATGTACTGCTTCGGCCTCAAGCACCAGCCGGTGCTCGACATCGCGTTCGTCTCCTCCGGCTTCCTCCTGCGCGCGGTGGCCGGCGGCGCCGCGGCCGAGGTCGAGATCTCGCAGTGGTTCCTGCTCGTCATGGCGTTCGGCTCGCTGTTCATGGCGGCCGGCAAGCGCTACGCCGAGCTGCGCCTGCACCTGGAGACCGGCGCCAAGATCCGTAAGGCGCTCGAGAGCTACACGCCCACCTACCTGCGCTTCGTGTGGACCCTCTCGGCCACCGTGCTCGTGCTCTGCTACGCCCTGTGGGCCTACCAGCGCGGCGAGGGCACCGACACGGCCATCTGGCTGCAGATCTCGATCGTGCCCTTCACCATCGCCGTGCTGCGCTACGCCGTCGACGTGGACGCCGCCCAGGCCGGCGAGCCCGAGGACATCGCGCTCGGCGACCGCGTCCTGCAGATCCTCGCGATCCTGTGGGTGGCCACCGTGGTGATGGGCGTGTACGTCGTCCCGTCGCTGAGCTGACGCGGGGAGGGACCGTGTCGATCGCGGAGAGGACGGCGGGGCGGCGCCACGAGATCGTCTTCTGGGGCGGGTTGGTCACGGCCGTCCTCGCCTTCTTCGCCGGCGCGTGGGAGCGGCGGTGGATCGCCGACGACGGGCTCATCGTCCTGCGCACCGTGCGCAACCTCATCGCCGGCAACGGTCCGGTCTTCAACGCCGGTGAGCGGGTGGAGTCCAACACCTCCACCGTGTGGACCTACCTCATCTACTTCACCCACGAGGCGGTCGGCTACCGACTCGAACTGGTGGCGCTGGGGCTCGCGCTCACGCTGAGCATGCTCGCGGTGGCGTTCGCCATGCTCGGCACGCGCGTCATGTACCTCGGGACGCGGCGCGCGCCGACCGGGCGTGCGCTGCTCCTGCTGCCGCTGGGGGTGTTCGTCTACGCCGTCCTGCCCCCGGCCCGCGACTTCGCCTCCTCCGGCCTGGAGACGGGACTGGTGATCGCCTGGATCGGCGCGATGTGGTGGGGCCTGCAGCTGTGGGCCCGGGCCGCGCACCGCGAGCACCGGTTCGGCCTGCCCGCCGTGGGCACCGCCGTGATCGCGTTCGTCGCCGGGCTGGGCCCGCTCGTGCGGCCCGAGCTGGCCCTGGCCGCCGTGGTCTTCCTGGGCCTGCTCGCCGCCGCGCGGCAGTCGTGGCGGCACCTGGGGTGGCTCGTGGTGATCGCGGGCACCGTGCCGGTGGCCTACCAGCTCTGGCGGATGTCCTACTACGCGCTGCCGTACCCGCTCACCGCGGTGGCCAAGGACGCCGGCGGCTCCAAGTGGGACAAGGGCCTGGCGTACCTGTGGGACCTGCTCGCCCCGTACTCGCTCCTGCTGCCGCTCGTGCTGGTCCTGGCCGCCGGGATCGTCTCGCTGTGGGCGGGCGGCGGCGGCCGGCTGCCGGAGCGGTGGCGCCGTCCGGAGTCCCTCGAGGACGTCCGCGGCCGCGTCCGGTCCACCCCCGTCGTCACCGCCGCCTTCCTGCTGGTCGCGGTGATCATGCTCGCCTACGTGACCCGGGTCGGCGGCGACTTCATGCACGGCCGCGTGCTGCTGCCGTCGCTCTTCCTGTTCCTGCTGCCCGTCTCCGTGGTGCCGGTGCCGCTCGGCCCCGCCCGCGGCGCGGACGACGCCCGGGTGCGCCGCGTCGCGGTGCCGGTGGTGGGGCTGGCCTGGCTCGTGGTGGTGGGCTGGGCGGTGACGGTCCACGTGGTCGAGGACCCGTTCCGGGAGGAGCCGGAGTCGATCACCACCGCGGGGATCGTGGACGAGCGGCAGTTCTACATCCAGCGCACCGGGCACCGGCACCCCCTGCTCGCCGAGGACTACCTGGACTTCCCGCGGATGCGGGCGCTGGTGCGGGAGGTCCGGCGCAACGAGACCGGCGCGGTGTTCCTCGCCGTGCCCGGCAACCAGGACCGGTGGGAGACCGTCCCCTACGACCACCCGATGCCGGGCCTGGCCCCGTACGAGCTGCCGGCCGACCCGATCAAGACGGTGGTGTTCCTCAACCTGGGCATGACGAGCATGAACCTGCCGCTGGACGTGGACGTCTACGACACCGTGGGGCTGGCCTCGCCGCTGGCCGCGCACACCGACCGCCTGGAGGACGGCCGGATCGGCCACGACAAGTTCCTCCCGTACGACTGGGTGCTGGCGCAGACCGGGGTGGTCCGGGATCCCGTGAACTTCCCGCGCTGGGTCGACGTCAACTGGATCAACCAGGCGGAGACGGCCCTGCAGTGCCCGGCCACACAGGCGCTCATCGAGTCCTACGCGGGCCCGCTCACGGCGGAACTCCGCTGGTCCAACTTGGTGAACGCATTCTCATTCGCGGAGTACCGGATCAACAGAATCCCTGCCTACGAGGTGCAGCGCTGCGGGCTGCCCATGCCTGAGGAAGTGGAAAAGTATCAGGGCACTCGGTAGGGTGGCCCGTGCCGTTGTCTCGGAACGGTAACGGTCGAGCCCTGAATCGGTCTCGACATGTAACACCTGTCCCATAATGCGCGACAGTAAGCGTGTCGCGAGTTCCGGCCCTCCCCTGGTGGGGTCGGTCCGATGGACGTCACCGATGCCGGCGGGCACCCCCGCGGGCACCAGGAACGAACAAAGGAAACCACGAATGTCCCAGACCACTCTCCGGCGCCGCGTCGCGGCCGGGTTCACGGCCGTGGCCACCGCCGTCGGGCTGATGGCCGGTGCCCCCGGTGTCGCCTCCGCCCAGTCCGACCTGTCGGCGGGGAGCGGTTCGAACGACCCGCCGCCGCCGGCCCCGCCGGCGATGGCGCCGGCGGCGGTGAACGAGAACCCGGTGAACAACCGCGGGTGGATGCGTCCGGACTCGACCGGTCACTGCGACCCGGACCTCGGCGCGCAGTCCTGGGTCCAGTTCTGCGACGTGTGGTCGCCGAGCATGAACCGCAACATCCGCGTGCAGATCCAGCCCTCGAGCCACGGCGGCAACGGCGGGCTGTACCTGCTCGACGGACTCCGCGCCCGGGACGACTGGAACGCGTGGACCCGCGACGCCCAGGCGCACCGCAGCTTCCTCATGGACAACGTGACCCTGGTCATGCCGGTCGGCGGCCAGGTGTCCTTCTACTCCGACTGGGAGCGGCCCATCAACCTGGGTGGCAACCTCCTCGAGTACAAGTGGGAGACCTTCCTCACGGAGGAGCTCCCCGGCTACCTGCAGCGGCATTTCGGCGTCTCGCCCAACAACAACGCGATCGCCGGCCTGTCCATGGGCGGCTCCGCGGCGGCCACCCTCGCCGCACACCACCGTGACCAGTTCAAGCAGGTCTCGGTGTTCTCCGGCTACATGAACCCCACCGCGCCGGGCATGTACTCCATGATCCCGCTCGCGATGTTCGACCAGTGCAAGTGTGACCCGTTCGCCATGTGGGGCCTGCCCGGCTCGCCCGCGTGGGGCTACAACGACCCGCTGCTCAACGTGGACCGCCTGCGGGACATCCCGATGTACCTCACCGCCGGGTCGGCCATCCCGGGCCAGTACGACCAGCCGTCCAGCCTTCAGGCCGTGTTCAACACGTTCAACGGCATCATCCTCGAGGGCCTGTCGCGCGGCTCGACCATCGCGTTCCAGAACGTGATCAACTCCGGGGCGAACCGGGCGACGTTCGAGTACCGCACCACCGGCATCCACGGCTGGGGCTACTGGAACGACGACCTCATCGCGGCCAAGCCGCAGATCCTCGGCGCGCTCCGCGGCTGACGGATCCGAGTCCACAGACGAATACGGCACTCCTCAGCGAGTCCTCACCCGTCACACCGGGGCCCCGCGCGTAGATTCGCGTGCGGGGCCCCGGTGTTTCGTTGCACCGTCGGGGCTCGCCGTGGGAGGGGAACCCACGGACGCACCGCATCCGCGGCCCCGGGCAGACCTGTCATCTCGCGCGGCAAGGAAGAGAACACACACATGGCGACCCCCAGCGCATTCGCGAGCCCCCGCACCCGGTGGGCTTCCCTCCTCGCGGCCCCACTCGTCGCCGGCATGGTGGGTTCCGGCCTCCTCGCCCCGCCGGTCGCCTCCGCCCAGGACGAGGGCGGGACGCAGACGCAGGCCCAGTCCCGCTCCGAGGCGCCGTCCGGCGTCCGGCTGGACCGGGTCGAGTGGAAGACGGCCAACCGCGTGGCGCTGTGGGTGCAGTCACCGGCGATGAAGAAGGCCGTCCAGGTGCAGCTCATGCTGCCGGCCGCGTGGAACGCCGAACCCGATCGCACCTACCCGTCGCTGCTCCTCCTCGACGGCCTGCGCGCCCGCGACGACGCGAGCGGCTGGACCCTCGAGACCCGCATCAACCAGTTCTTCGACGCCAAGAACGCGGTGATCGTCCTTCCCGTGGGCGGCGAGTCGAGCTTCTACACCGACTGGGAGTCCGACGCCAAGGGCGAGGCGTACCAGTGGGAGACGTTCCTCACGGACGAGCTGCCGCCGCTGCTCGAGCGCGACTGGCGGGTGGGCGACAAGCACGGCGTCGCCGGCCTGTCGATGGGCGGCACGGCCGCCATGATGCTGGCCCAGCGGCACCCCGAGCGCTTCCGCTTCGCCGCCAGCTACTCGGGCTTCCTCGACACCACGAGCTTCGGCATGCCGGAGGCCATCAAGGTGGCGATGCAGGACGCGGGCGGCTACCCGGCCGAGTCGATGTGGGGCCCGCTGGGCTCGCAGCGCTGGCAGGACCAGGACCCCAAGCTCCACGCGGAGAAGATGCGCGGCCAGAGCGTCTACGTCTCGGCGGGCAGCGGCAACACCGGCCCGTGGGACCAGCCGTCCGGCCTGCCGGACATCCCGACCAACTTCCCGGGGTACGGCCTCGAGCTGCTCTCGCGGATGACCACGCAGACCTTCGTCAACAAGGCCCGCGGCGCGGGCGTGGAGGTCACCGCCAACTTCCGGCCGTCCGGCACCCACACGTGGCCGTACTGGCAGTTCGAGATGACCCAGGCGTGGCCGCAGTACGCCGCCGCGGTGGGCATCGAGAACGTGGAGCCCGCGTGCTCCGCCGGCGGTGAGATCGCCGCGCTCGCGGAGCGCCAGCCCGACCTCGGCCCGTGCCTCACGGACGAGTACGACGTGGCCGGCGGCAAGGCCACCGACTTCCGCTTCGGCCGGGTGTTCTGGTCGCCGCGGCACGGGGCGCACTCGGTGATCGGCTCGATCGGCGCCGCCTACCAGGCCGAGGGCGGTCCGGACGGCCCGCTCGGCCTGCCGACCTCCGACGAGACCCGCACGCCCGACGGCAAGGGCCGCTTCAACACCTTCGAGAACGGCGCCATCTACTGGTCGCCCACCACCGGCGCGCACGCGATCCGCGGCGCGATCCGCGGCATGTGGCACGACCGCGGGGCCGAGGGCGGCGCGCTGGGCTACCCGACGACGGACGAGGTGACCAACCCCAACAAGCCGGGCGTGGTGCAGGGCTTCCAGGGCGGCACCGTGTACTGGTCCGAGAAGACCGGCCCCAAGCTCGTCAAGGGCGCCATCCTCGCCGCCTACAAGGAGGCCGGCGCGGAGAACTCGGCGCTCGGGTACCCGACCGGCGAGGAGGTCTCCCTGGAGAAGGGCGGCGCGCTGACCCGCTTCGAGGGCGGGACCATCTACTGGTCGCCGCGCACCGGCGCACACGTCGTCCCGCAGGGCCCGGTGTTCGAGGCCTGGGGCACCGAGGGCTACGAGCGGGGGCGGCTCGGCTACCCGAAGAGCGCCCTGCGCACCACCCCGGAGGGCCAGGTCATGGAGTTCGAGGGCGGCACGATCACGGTCGCCAACGGCCGGGCGGAGATCTCGTGACGCCCGGCGCACGGACCCGGGCCGGCGCCGCGGCCG
>DUTZ01000357.1 GCA_012841845.1 Actinomycetales bacterium
ATACCGAAGTTGACGTCCATCTCCGCGTCCTCGCCCTCGGCGACGTAGGACACGCAGATCACGACGCCTGCCGAGGGGCCCTCCGGCACGTCGTCGCCCTCGCCCCACTCGGGCGCGGCCCAGGAGACGGTCTCGCCCGCCGCGACCTGGACGCTGTTGATCGGGGTGGGCCCGCCGAGCGCCAGACCGGCGATCAGGCTGACGATGTCGTTGTTGTTCGGAGCCCCGCCCGGGTTCGGGTCCGGGTAGGAGCGAGGGCCGCCCTCACTGAGCGGTGCCGGACACCGCGACGGGGCCGTTGAGCGCCGTAGCCGCGGTCTCGAGGTCCGCGGCGATCTCGGACGAGCCCTGGGCGTTCGCGATGCCGGCGCCGGCGAAGACGGCGCCCGAGGCGAGGGCCACCGCAGAGATTCCGGCGGCGATCCGCTAGGGAGAGAACATGTGAACCCCTTGAGAGGGGGATGGGTTGCGCCGGCGACCGAGGCCGACCACGCACCTGTGCGCATTCTGACGCCTAGTCACCGTGACATGGATCACGCCGCGTGACCAGCAAGGCTGCTACGAACCTTAATAGATTTGCGCTCTTTAATCCTCATGCGCCACAGTAGTATCGCTGGACACTTTGCCAACTTATAGTAAGTATTCACTTATCAAGTCCAGGCGATACCGTGTGGGTAAGACCACACGAAAGGGCACACCGTGAACACCTCCTCCTCCTCCGGCCCGCTGGCGGGCATCCGCGTCGTCGAACTCAACGGCATCGGCCCCGGCCCCCACGCCTGCCTCATGCTCGCGGACATGGGCGCCGACGTCGTCACCGTGATGCGCCCGGGCGAGCTGGCCAAGTCGGTCGACGGTTGGGCGCACGTCACCCGCCGCGGCCGGACCGTGGTCGAGGCCGACCTCAAGAGCGAGGAGGGCCTGGAGCAGGTCCGCGGTCTCATCGCCAAGGCCGACGTCATGGTGGAGGGCTTCCGCCCCGGAGTCACCGAGCGCATGGGCCTCGGCCCCGACGAGTGCCTCGAGCGCAACCCGCGCCTCGTGTACGCGCGCATGACGGGCTGGGGCCAGCACGGCCCCAACGCCTCGATGGCGGGCCACGACCTCAACTACATCTCGCTCACCGGCCACCTCAACGCGACCGCCCGCAAGGGCGAGCGCCCGGTGCCGCCGCTCAACCTTGTGGGCGACTTCGGCGGCGGCTCGATGTTCCTCGTGCAGGGCATCCTCGCCGCGATCATCGAGCGCGCCACGTCCGGCAAGGGCCAGGTCATCGACGCCGCCATGACCGACGGCGCGTCCATGCTCGGCCAGTTCCAGTGGGCCATGCGCGCGCGCAACCAATGGTCGGACGTCGCGGGCACCAACATGCTCGACACGGGCTACCCGTTCTACGACGTCTACGAGTGCTCGGACGGCAAGTTCATGGCCGTCGGCTGCCTCGAGCCCCAGTTCTACGCCGAGTTCGCGCGCATCCTCGGCGTGGACGGCGACGAGTACCCCGGCCAGTTCGACATGGACCGCTGGGAGGAGCTGCGCTCCGCGATCGCCGCGAAGTTCGCCGCGCGCACCCGCGATGAGTGGGCCGCCGACTTCGCCGGCACCGACGCTTGCACCACCCCGGTCCTGTCCTACACCGAGGCGCTCTCGGACCCCCATATGACGGCGAGGGAGACGTTCATCGACGTCGCCGGCGACATGGGCCCGGCACCCGCGCCGCGCTTCTCCCGGACCCCGTCCGCCACGCCCACGGCGCCGCCCCGCGAGGTGACCGCCATCGGCGACGTGTGGTCC